>CAVGYR010000098.1:0-6555 GCA_963633325.1 uncultured Treponema sp. | reverse complement strand
CTAAGTTCTTAAATAAATACTTTAAAAACTAGAAATTACGACATATTACGCCAAATTTATAGGCGCAACTGCAAAAGATGGGATTTTATCAAAATCAAAGGAGAAGAAAAAATGAAAAAGGTTTTAATTATTGGCGCAGGTCCAGCTGGTCTTACAACAGCTTATAAACTTTTAGAAAGTGGAGAAGAAGTGGATGTTACAATTTTAGAATCTAGCGATGTTATTGGAGGTATTTCTAGAACCTATAATTATAAAGGAAATAGAATGGATATTGGTGGACATCGTTTCTTTTCAAAAGATAAAAGAGTTATTGATTTGTGGAATAAAATAATGCCAATGCAAGCAAAGCCATCTAAAGATGATATTTTATTAAATAACAAAAAAGAATTGCCTAGTGTTGGCTCTGATCCAGAAGTAGATGATAGAGTCATGTTATTAAGAAGAAGAGTTTCAAGAATATTTTTCTTAAGAAAGTTTTTTGATTATCCTATTTCAATGAAGTTTGAAACATTTAAAAATATGAGCTTTAAAAACACATGGAAAGCTGGTTGGGGATATATAGGATCTTGTATTCATAAATTAGATGAAACAAATCTTGAAAATTTCTATATAAATAGATTTGGAAAACCACTTTATGAAATGTTTTTTGAAGATTACACTACAAAAGTATGGGGAATTTCTCCTAAAGAAATTTCAGCTTCTTGGGGTGCTCAAAGAGTTAAAGGATTATCTTTATCTAAAGCTTTGGGAGAAATATTATCTAAACCATTTAAAAAATTAACTCATTCAACAAATGTTGAAACATCTTTAATTGAACAATTTTCTTATCCTAAATATGGTCCAGGTCAATTATATGAAGCTATGGCAAGTGAAATTATTAAAATGGGTGGTAAGATTCTATTTAATCAAGAAGTAGTTTCTATTGAAGTTGATAATCATCATGTTACTGCTATTAAGACTAAAACAGATACATTTAGTGCAGATTATTATGTTTCTTCTATGCCTATAAAGGATTTATATAACTCATTTACTAATTCGGATAAAGCTATATTTGATATTGCAACAAATTTGTTATATCGTGATTTTATTACAGTTGGATTGCTTCTTCCTAAATTAAAAATTGAAAACAAGACTAAATATAAAACAATTTCTAATATAGTTCCTGATTGTTGGATTTATATTCAAGAAAGAGATGTAAAAGTAGGTAGATTACAAGTGTTTAATAACTGGTCTCCTTATATGGTAAAAGATGTAGAAAATACTGTATTTATTGGCTTAGAATATTTTGTAAATGAAGATGATGAATTGTGGAATAAAGATGAAAAAGAATTCATTGAATTTGCAAAAGATGAACTAGATAAGATTGATATTATCGATAAAAACGATGTAATTGATGCATGTGAATTAAAAGTTAAAAAAGCCTATCCAGCTTATTTTGGAACATATAATGAATTTAGCAAAGTAAGTGCAGATTTAAAACAATTTGACAATTTATTCTGCATAGGTAGAAATGGTCAACATCGTTATAACAATATGGATCATTCAATGGTAACAGGAATGATTGCTTCTAGTATTATTCTAGATGAAAATAAATATAATCAAGATGATTTATGGAATGTAAATACTGAAAAAGAATATCATGAAGAAGGCAATAAAGATGACTCAAATAAATAATGTTTATAACAATATAAAAGCCTTCTTTATTAAATATTCTCTTGTTAAGAAAATATTGTCATTTTTCTTACTATTTATATTTATTTGGATTATTTATGAAATTTTATCAATATTAAAAAATGTAGGTAACGATAATTTACAAACGATTCGTACTGCTATGTTAATCCCACTATTTTATGTATTGATTAGAGGTGGTTATTTATATGGGAAAGGTGAACTCGATTTAGATAAAATTTTAAAATTATCTTTAATAGCTGGATTTACTTTAAGAATAGGGTATGCATTTTATACAGGAACTAATTCTCGTCAACACGATGTTGAAATGTATAAAAGTGGTAATGTTTTAAATTTAGATGGTGGAGGACATTTTACCTATACTTATATTATTTATTCAACATTTCAATTACCATCTAGTTTATCTTGGCAATTTTACCATCCACCTTTATGGCATTTTATATCTGCTATATTTATGCATGTATATGGCTTTTTTAAAGGAAGTAATGATATAGCTAGCTTATATTCAGCTACAGTTATTCTTTCTTCTTTTGTTGGCTGTATTACTTTGTATTATTGTCAAGAACTAGCTGTTTTGTTATTTAAAAAAGATATTTCTATAGCTATAATGGCATTATTATTAGCCTTACATCCTCAATTTTTTATTATGAGTGGATGGGTAAATAATGATAATTTAGCCTTTATGTTTATGATAATTGCTTTTTATTATGCATATTGTTTCCATCTTAATAGAAATTGGAAAGATATAATAATTTGCGCAATTAGTATTGGATTAGGGGCTATGAGTAAATTAGTCACTGGATTAGTCTGTATTCCTATTGGAATTATCTTTATTTATGATTTTATTGTTGATATTAGGAATAAGACTTATAAAAAGACCATATTACAAGGAATAGTATTCATTTTAATTGTTTGTCCATTAACATTGTGGTTTGTTATTTATACAAAAGTTAGGTTCAATATAAGTGCCTTTAGTGTTCCTTCTATAGATCCATATAAAAATAGCTTAGGTGTTATTCAATATTCATATTGGGAAAGATTTGGAATTCCTAATTTATTTGATTTAAAAAATGGAATTTGGTGTATATTAAGACCAAATAATGCTTCATATCAAGATTGTAATGTTTGGTTATATACACTTAAATGTTCAATTTTTGGTGAATATTCATATTGGCAAGGATATGTATTTGCAGTTATTTTATTAATTGCTAATTTATTTATGATAATAATTACATTAATTTGTTTAGTATATTCATTAGTAAAAAATATTAAATCATTTAAGAATATTTTGATGGCAATTACTTTTGTTACATGTTTATTTGCTTATTTAGTTTTCCAAGTAAAACATCCAGTTACTTGTACTCAAGATTTTCGTTATATGACATTAATATTAATTCCTGGTACTTACTTTATTGGAAACTTCTTTGAACAAGAATCTAATACTAAATTAAATAAAGTAACTAGAAAAATATTCATGACATTTATTATTATGTTTATTTCTTCATCCACTTTATTTTATATATCTTGTAGATAGTTATAGTTTACTTAATTGAATTGTTGCATTTTAAATTAGGGATAATAGCAATGATTTAATTAAGTGAACTGGACTAGAACAAAAAATTTTGAAATAATTGTTAAAAATATTGATATTTTGATGTAATTGTGGTTTAATAATATGGCGCTGGTTCCTTAGCCAAGTTGGTAAGGCAAATGACTGCAACTCATTGATCAACGGTTCGAATCCGCTAGGAACCTCCATTGTGATGCGCCCATAGCTCAATGGATAGAGTATTTGACTACGAATCAAAGGGCTGAAGGTTCGAGTCCTTCTGGGCGCACCATCAAAAATCTGATTCGAGGCATAGTGTAGTTTGGTTAGCGCGCCTGCTTTGGGAGCAGGAGATCATGAGTTCAAATCTCATTGCCTCGACCATTATTGAAAAAGTCATGAGTTTAGAAATAAACTCATTTTTATTTTGTATATAAATGTTTTTAGTGTTATTCTAGATAGGTAAAATATTTAAACTATATTAAATATTAGAAAGGCCTAAATATGAAAACTATATCAGTAATTATTGCTTGTTATAACGAAGAAGAATCTCTTCCATTATATTTTGAAGCAGTAGATAAAATAATTCCTACAATGAAAGATTATTTATTAGAATTTATATTAGTAAATGATGGTTCTAAAGATAACACTTTACAAGTAATGGAAAAGTTAAATCGAGAAAGAAATGATGTAATTATATGTTCATTAAGTAGAAACTATGGTCAAAACGCTGCATTTTCGGCTGGATTAAAAGTTTCTAAAGGCGATTATTGTATTATGATGGATTCTGATTTACAAGATCCAGTAGAATTAATACCTCAAATAGCTGCTAAATTTGATGAAGGGTATGATGTAGTTAATCCTCATAGAGTTGATAGAAGTAAAGATTCTACTTTTAAAAGAGATACTGCTGGTTTATTTTATAAAATCATTAATAAACTTGAAGGTAAAAAAGTCATTCCAGAAAATGTAAATTGCTTTAGAGGAATTTCAAGAAAAGTAGTTGATCATATTGTTAATCTAACTGAAAAAGATAGATGCATATTAAGTGAAGTTCCTTTAGTAGGATATAAAACAACATATATTGATTTTACTAGACAAGAAAGAAAAGCAGGTAAAAGTAAATACAATTTAAAGAAAATGGTGTTATACGCCTTAGATAATATGTCTAATATTACATCTAGACCACTTTATTTAGTAGCTATGATTGGTGGACTTATTACTATATTTTCTTTGTTTTCAATTGTTATTATGACAATATTTTTCGCTTTATCTTATCCAAGTGTAAGAATATTAGGTGGACATGAAATTTGCTTAATATTATTCATATTGAGTTTTGTAAGTTTAGGAGTAGGAATTGTAGTTGATTTTATCGGTGTTATTTCAATTTATTTACATAACATATTAGTAAATACAAGAAATAGACCTACTTACATTATTGATTTTGTAAAAGAGAAAGAAGAAATAAATGAAAAACCTCATAAATAAGATAAAAGGAATTAATTCAAAAGTTGAATGTAAAAATAAAAAAATAGGCGATAAAGTATTTCCTTTTATAAGAAAATTTGATTTTGTATTCTTATTAGTAATAATTTCAATTTTAGGGTTTGTATTAAGATATAGTCTACTAGATGCAACTACAGGGGATTATAATAGTTTTTTATCTCCTTGGTATACTAAAATATATGAAGGTGGATTTAAAGCATTAGGAAATTCATTTGGTGATTATACGCCTGCATATTATTATTTATTATGGATGCTAACATGGTTTAAGTTAGAACCAGAAACATTAAGCGTATGTCATGGTATTAAATACATTTCTATATTCTTTGATTATGTTCTTGCTATAGGTGTATTTTTTATTATTTATGAAATGACTAAGAATAAAATAAAAGCTTCTATTGGCTATTGTTTAGTATTATTTGGTATAACAATATTTTTAGATTCTGCTTGGTGGGGACAATGTGATGCAATATATGTGTCTTTCTTAATATGGTGTATATATTTCATGTTAAAGAATAAGCAATCATTAGCAATGGTTATGTTTTCTTTCTCATTTTGTTTTAAATTACAATCTGTATTTATTTTACCAGTCATTGTAGTTCTAATTTTGAAAAGAAAATTTAAGATTAGATATTTATTATGGATTCCACTTATTTATTCATTAGTAGCTTTACCAGCTTGTTTTGCTAGCGATTCATTTATTACTAGATTTAGTCAGATTTGGCAGGTGTATTTTAATCAATCTGCTAATTCATATAAACAATTAACATTAAATTGTGGAACTTTATACGCTCTTATATTTACTAATTTTAAAAATGAAGATAGAATCTCATCATTTTCTTTATATTTAGCTGTTGCAATAATAGGAACATATATTTTCATGATTTTCCATTCTAAAAAGGAAATTACTAAGTCTAGATTACTAGATATGTTTATCTTATTTAGCTTACTTACTCCATATGTATTACCACATATGCATGAAAGATATTTATATTTAGGTGATGTAATGATTGGAATATATATAATAATGTATCCAAAAAGATTTTATTTAGCATTTCTAGCATGGGTAAATTCAATGATTGGTTATATGGTTTATTTATGGAATATACCATTTATAAATGTTGTACCTCAAGAACAATCTGATCCAACTAAGGCATTATCATTTAGATTTGGCGCTATATTATATTTAGTATGTATATCATTTATCTCTTATTTCTTCTTTAAAGATTTGTATTCAAAAGATGAACTAGAAAATAATTCAAAAAGTGAAAATATAATAATTCAAAATAAATAAGATTTATCTAATTAGCATCCTTAATAGTTAAAAAGAGGATGCTTTTTAATTTAGCTAATTATATTGAATTAAATTTAGCATATAAATTAGTGATATTAAAAGCTTTAGAAATAGATAGACTAAATAAATTAGCAATTAGAGTTACTGGTAAAATATATAAAACATCAATTATGTTATTTGAAAAAGTGAAGACAGTTGATAAAACTAAAATAGTCGCAGTAATTGGATTGCTATTTACTAAAGAAAATGTCATGCACATACTTATTAAAATTATTAATTGATATGAATTAGGATTAATATCAAAATCTTTAGAAACTATATTTAAAATTAATTGGCTAGAAATTGCTCCTAAAGTCATAGAAGGGACTACTAATCCACCAGTAACTGAACCAGCTCCATATAAGCTAGTAAAAACTATTTTATAAATTAATATTCCTAATAAAGCATATATAGGCATACTAAGATAATTAATAGATAATATCTTACTTCCTGCACCTGATAAATAATTACAAGTAAATCC
>CAVGYR010000097.1:0-6789 GCA_963633325.1 uncultured Treponema sp. | reverse complement strand
ACCAACGAATGATGGATTCAGAGTCCATTGCCTTTCCGCTTGGCTATAGTCCTAAATAAAGCTTATATGAATAAGCTTTACCAAAGAGTAACTGTATTATTAACATAATGCCAATAATTGCCACTCTCTGTAGGTTGTGTTTCGCTATAAAAATATCTAGTCGCATTCATAAAATCATCATTACCGTTTGAAATGTTTAGTTTCTCAAAATCAGTTACACTGCCTTTAAAATAAACATTAGTTAATTTATCACAATGTAAGAATGCTTCTGAAGATATTGTAACATTAGTACTTAATAAAACTATATTTGTAATATTCGAACGTAAAAATGCGGCACTAGATATTGTTTTAACATTTTCATTAATTGTAATATCTTCAATTCCACTTCTAGAAAATAAGTACATATCCAAATATTCTAACTTGGCGTTTAATACAACAGTCTTTAAATTCGAAAGTCCCATAAACGTTCTATCTGCTACACTTGAAATATTTAATCCTAATGTGATCTTTTCAATAGTCCTATTTCCAGAAAATGTTGTTTGATTTATTGTAGTAATCTCTACATCTTTACTATCGTATTCAACTGTGTCAGGTATAATTAAACTTTCAGCACTTCCACTATATTCATAAAGGCAAGCATAATATTCATTATTTTTATCTTCATAAATATAATAACTTAAATTATCTTTAGTAAGTGATGATATTAAACTAGTACTAGAATCCTCACTACAAGACACTAAGAATATAGCTAAAACAAGTGCACAAATAAGTATACTAATTTTCTTTTTGAGTTTCCTCATTATTTTTACTCTCATCAATTGTAATTGTCTTCTTAATACCTACAACATCATCAACAGGTAAAGCAAATGCAATACCATGTGCATCAGTAGTTAAACCACATTTTTCATTGATAACTAATAAAATATTTTTTGTATTTTCTTTAGGAGATAAAATAAGGACAATTTCCTTTTCAGGAGTCATGAAAACCTTAAATTTAGCTAAAGTCTCTTCTTTTGCAGTACCTCTACCACTGATTAAAGTACCACCTGTTGCGCCTTTACTTCTAGCCGCATCCATAACAGCCTCAGAAAAGCCTTCGTTAACAATGGTTAAAATTAATTCAAAACTATTTTCCATTTTATTCCTCCTCGTGAGATAGGAATTTATATGCTTTAATTCCTACCATTTTTGAAAGTGGAATAGTAAATGCAATTCCTCCACTTTCTTTTTGTTTGAAGAATTTATCTTCATAAGCAGCCATAATATCTTTTATAGAAGATTCTTTTACGACAGACACAATTACAACTTTTTCCATACGTGATAAACCTAGATATGCTAAAATTTCTTGGCTTGCAAGACCTTTTGCATAAATTACATCACTAGATACAACATCAAACGACTCTAAAATAGATGTATATAAATCTACTTTTTTACGATTTACGATCGTTATCATTACTTTTAATTTTTCAGGAGCTTCTAATTCTTTTTTCTTAGTCATAAATACCTCCTAGAAATTAATAATTACATTATCGTTTTGAGTAGCTTCTATATCTTTCATTCTATTCTTTGTTACAATCTTCTTTTGCATTACAGACTTAAAGCCTAAAAGTTGAATTGTAATAAGAGGAGTTAAAGCTACCATTGCGACTACACCATAACCGTTATCAAATATGTTATCTTTACAAATAATACTACAAGCACCAATTGCAATAGGTAAAATAAAACTAGTTGTTAAAGGTCCTGATGCTACACCACCGGAATCTACAGCAATTGCAGTATAAATTCTAGGTACAAAGAACGACAAACCAAAACTAATTAGATAACCAGGAATAACATAATATAAAATACTAAAGTTAAATATAATTCTTACCATTGATAAACAAATAGAAATACCTACACCTAGAGACAAGGCAATTAATACTGTTTTCTTTGAAATAGCGCCCATTGTAATATCATCGACTTGTTTAGTTAAAACGTGAACTGCAGGTTCAGCTAGAACTGTTAACATACCTATTACAAAGCCTACAATTGCAAGAGCTGTAGGATATTTTGCAAGTTCTGTTCCGAGTTTAAAACCAATAGGTAAATAACCAATTTCAGCACAAGTTAAGAATATAACTAACCCAAATAGCGCATATAATAGACCAAATACAATCATTAAAATACTCTTCTTTGGTAATTTAATGAAGAAATAATTAATAATAAAGAAGAATACAAATATTAAGCCTAACGCAATTAAAATTGATTTGAAATTAGTAAATATTGCATGGAAAATATTTGATGCGGATACATCTAAATTGTATTGATTAGGTGCAGTTTGGTTATAATTTCCTACAAGATTTTTTAAATTATCACTATTAATTGTCATACCTAAAAGTACAACTACGATAATAGGTCCGATTGAAGATAACGCAATAAGACCGAATGAATTCTCTTTCTTATCTCTTCCACCAATTGTAAGCGCGAAACCTGAGCCTAAAGCCATAATAAATGGAACTGTTATAGGGCCTGTAGTTACACCGCCCGAGTCAAATGCAAGAGCTATAAATTCACCATTTCCATTAAAAATTAATATAGCAACTAATGCATATAGAGCCATATAAAAATATAATAAAATTTGAGTTAAATCTTTTTTTGTTATAATTTTTAAAACACCAATAACTAAAAATACACCAACGCCTACACCAATTGACCAAACGAGAACATTTTTTCCTCCTGGTATAGCATCATTTAGTTGGTTTGCAAGAACTGATAAATCAGGTTCTGCAATAGTAATTAAAACACCTAGAACGAAACATACGATTAAAATCAATTTCATTCTTTTAGTCTTAATCAATGTCGATCCTACTTGTTGACCCATAGGTTCTACACCTAAATCAGCACCTAAGTTAAATAGAGATATACCTAAAATTAAACCTATTGTCGAAATGACAAATGTGCCTAATTCTTGTCCTGTAAGATCAACTAATGGTGTTAAGCATAGTATAAGTACAAGTGCTGCAATAGGTAATACCGATACACATGCTTCTTTGATTTTACCAAGTAATCTTTGTATCATAATAACCTTCCTTTCTTTCTATTTATTTAATTTTAACATACGATTTTTTCATGTAAAAATGTTTTTTTAATTTTCACAAAATTTACATATATTATTTCAATTTTTTTATTTTTGCAATGAAAAATCCTTCAAATAATTCACTAGGTTTTACCGTAATAACACCATCAATTTTTGAATCTAAAAGATATGATTTATCAATATCTAAATTGATTTTTTCAATAACAACATTATTGTTTAAAACGCTTTTTACTACTTCTTCATTTTCAACCTTTAAAATTGAACATGTTGAATAAACAAGTGTATGTCCTGGTTTTAAAATAGTAATTGCTTTTTTAAGTAATTCTTTTTGTACTTTAGCACTATTTTTTACTAAATCTAGTGAAAAGTTTTTTAAATCTTTATCTCTATTTAAATTAATAGTACCGCTTCCTGAGCACGGCGCATCTAATAATATTGTATCAAATCTAAAAAAATCATCTAATTTACGGGAATCACAAATAATAGTATTAACTTTAGCTCCTTGTTCAGATAAATTATGTTTTAACCTTTCGGCTCTAATTTTATTTGTTTCACAAGCCATTATTAATTTCGTATTTTCTGTTAAAGACGCAATTTCTAATGTTTTACCACCAGGGGCTGCACACATATCTAAAATATCACGACTACTTTCTAAATCTAAAAATAGTGGTGGGATTTGACTAGACAATGATTGTAAATATATTTTACCTTCTTTATAAAGATCAAATTCCGATAAATCGATATTATCATTAAGTATATATGCATCACTAAAGAATGATGGATTTATAAAACTAATGTTATTTTCTATTAAAAATTTATCTACTTCTTCTTTATTAGTTTTTAAACGATTCAGTCTAAATGTAGTTTTTCTTTTTGAAGACATCCCACAAATAATATCATCTGAATTTGCATAATCACTACTAATAAGTTTTATAAAATCATCTCTACTAATCATTATTAAGGTTTACCTCAAGAACGACTTCATCGGTTAGAAGATTATATATTTTAATAGTTTTGTTTTCTATAACTCCGTATGAGTGAATCATTATTTCTTTAGGAATAGATATGCTACCAGGATTAACATAGTAAACAGAATGAATCTTTTCTGCTTTAATTACATGTGTATGCCCATATAAAACAACACCATTTGTAACATTTAAAGGAGCTTTAGGATTATGAATATGACCATGTGTCATATAATAATTAACATCATCAATAACGACACATGATTCTTTTAAGATTGGGAAATTTAATACCATTTGATCCACATAAGCATCACAATTCCCTTCAACACAAATAATTTTATCTTTGATTTCATTTAGAATTGGAATCACTTTTTTAGGATTATATTCAAGTGGTAAATCATTTCTAGGTCCATGATATAAAATATCACCTAAAAGTAATAATTTTTCAAAATTACCTTTATTAAATTTTTCAACTAATAGATTTGTATAGTAAAATGATCCATGCAAATCAGACGCAAACATATATTTCATAATAATTACCTAAATAAATTCTTAATATCTTCTTTAGAAAGTTTATTCGCAAAGTCTTCTTCACTAATAACTTCGTTACTTAACATTTGTTTCTTATTTTGTAATTCAACAATACGATCTTCAATTGTATCTTTATTAATCAATTTAATTACATTAACTTGTTTCTTTTGACCAATTCTATAAGTTCTATCTGTAGCTTGGTTCATAGCTGCTACATTCCACCATGGATCATAATGAATTACTGTATCAGCACTTGTAAGTGTAAGACCTGTTCCACCTGCTTTTAAAGAAATCAAGAATACTTTAATAGAATCATCTTCATTAAATTTATTAACAAGACTCATTCTTTCTTCGGCAGGTGTTTTTCCTGTTAAAATGAAGTACTTAACGTTAGCTTTCTTTAGTCTTTCTTCGATAAATGTAAACATTGAAGTGAATTGTGAGAAAATAAGCATTTTATGTCCGTCTTCAATCTTTTCATCAACGATTTCCATTAATTTATCAAGTTTTGTATTCTTTGTTTTAACATTATCTAAGAATAAACGTGGCTCACAAGCTAATTCACGTAAACGTGTTAATAAACTTAAAACATGGCTTATTGCATAATCATCTTCTTTAATTTCTTCACGAGCTTTTAATAAATATGCATCATAAAGTTTTCTTTCTTCATCAGACATAATATTATAAACAGGGTATTCAATTTTTTCTTCAAGATCAAGTACATCAGATTTTAATCTACGTAAGATGAATGGTGATACCTTTTTATTCAAATCGCTTAGAAGTTCTCTATCAGCTAAATTTTCATAATTTTTGATAAATTCTTTTTTACTCTTCATATAACCAGGTAAAATGAAATCAAAAATAGACCATAAATCAAGTAATGAGTTTTCAATAGGTGTACCTGTAAGGGCATATTTACAATTACCTTTTAATTTCTTACATGCAAGAGTCTTTAAAGCTTCAGGATTCTTTATGAATTGGGCTTCATCAACGATGATAGCCTTAAATTCTAAGCCCTCATATTTAGAAATATCCATACGTAAAGATTCATATGAAGTAATTAATACCTTCTTCTTTTTATAAGCATTTTTAATTACTTCTTCATCTCTATTTAAGCCGTAAATAATTTCAACAGGTATTTGTGGTGCAAATTTCTTAAATTCAATTTCCCAGTTAAAGATTAATGAAGTAGGTGCGACTATAATGCTTGATTTTTCCTCATAGAATGTATCAATAAGTGCTATAACTTCTAAAGTTTTACCAAGACCCATATCATCAGCTAATACGCCACCTAGATTATAACTTGATAAAATCTTTAACCATTTGAATCCTTGTAATTGATAATCTCTTAATTTTTCGCTAATTGAAGGATCTAATTCATAACTTATCTTATTATAATTGATCATATCATCAGAGAATTTTTCAAGTAATGAATTTGATTCAATTAAATCTTTGTATCTACTTGAGATAAAATATGCTTGATATAAAGGAATTTGTATACTATCAGATATATTTTCAATACCAAGTTCATTTACCAACTTAGAGAATAATTCAGCTGTGTCATTATCAATTGAAATTATTGTGCCATTCTCTAGTTCAACATAATGCTTATTTGATTTATACGCAATTAATATATCTTTAAGTTCGTTTGAATTATATTTCATGCCATCAAAAGTAAGAGTAATGATTGAGCCTTCTAAGCGGAATTTAAGTTTATTAGAATTCATCTTATAGAACTTTTGTTTTTCGATATTTTGATCAATATATAAAGTACCGTATTGTTTAAAAAATTCTAATTTTGTATCTAAAATATCACAAATTTGATCGAAATCATTAATTTTATAATCGTTTTTCTTAAAGAATCCTAAATTTCTAACTAGAAGTTTATAATTCTTTTTCTTTAAATAGAATGTATCTTCTTCAAAATCACCATCGTAATGTAATTTTAAAGCACCATTTTCATAAGTTAGATAAGTATTGATAATGATTTGATTACGCTTATCATTTTCATATGTATTAATTTGGTTCTTATACAAAGGATAAAAGTTATTTAAGAAAATTTCTTTGTTGTTTGAATTTAAATTTAACTTTTTCTTTTGTAATAAGTGATTAATTAAATTAGCATACATCAAATCACTAGGATTTATTACATATATAATATCCGCTACAAACACATAAGAATTTGATTTTGTTTGAACCATCTTAAAATCATAGTGG
>CAVGYR010000096.1:0-6934 GCA_963633325.1 uncultured Treponema sp. | reverse complement strand
CTGATGGTGCTATGGATGCAGGTAACATCTTAAAACCAATGCTAGCTCGTGGTGAGCTTCACTGTATAGGTGCTACTACATTAAATGAATATAAAAAATATATTGAAAAGGATGCGGCTCTTGAACGAAGATTCCAAAAAGTTATAATTAACGAACCTAACGTTGAAGATACTATTTCTATTCTTCGTGGTATAAAGGAGTCTTTTGAAGCACATCATGGTGTACATATTAAAGATAATGCACTTGTAAGTGCGGCTGTATTATCTAACAGATATATTACAGATAGATTCTTACCTGATAAAGCTATTGATCTAGTCGATGAAGCTTGTGCTTCTGTTCGTCTTGATTTAGATTCTATGCCTCTAGAACTTGATAATGTAGAACGCAGAATTACTCAAATTAAGATTGAACAAATCTCTTTAAAGAATGAAACAGATCCTGTATCTGTTAAACGTCTTGAAGATTTAAAAGTCGAATTAGAAGAATTAAATAAAAAAGACCAAGAACTTCGTGAAGAATGGCAAAAAGAAAAAGATGAGCTTGAGAAGTTCAAAGCTAAGAAAAATACTTATAATGAGAAAAAACACGAATTAGAAATTGCTTATTCTAATGGTGATTATAAGAAGGCTAGTGAACTTCAATATCAAGTTATTCCTCAATTAGAAAAAGAATTGAATGATTTTGAAAATTCTAACAAAGAGAATAAAATGTTATCCGAAACTGTTAGTGAAGATGATATTGCAAGTATTATTTCAAAATGGACTAATATTCCGGTTTCTAAACTTGTTGAAGGCGAAAAAGAAAAAGTCTTACACTTAGCTGATAGACTAAAGGAACGTGTTATCGGTCAAGATGAAGCTATTGAGCTTATCAGTGACGCAATCATTAGACAACGTGCTGGTATCAACGACTCAGATCGTCCTATTGGTTCATTCATGTTCTTAGGACCTACTGGGGTAGGTAAGACTGAGCTTGCAAAAGCTTTAGCTGAACAATTGTTTGATTCAGATAAACATATCGTTCGTATCGATATGTCTGAGTATATGGAGTCACATTCAGTCGCTCGTTTAATCGGAGCTCCTCCTGGATATGTAGGATATGATGAAGGTGGTCAATTAACTGAAGCTGTTAGACGTAATCCTTATTCTATCATCTTGTTCGATGAAATTGAAAAAGCTCACCGTGATGTATTCAACGTTCTTCTTCAAATTCTAGATGATGGTAGACTTACAGATGGTCAAGGTAAAGTTGTAAACTTCAAAAATACAATTATTATTATGACTTCTAACTTAGGTTCTGATCTATTATTAAAAGATCCTAACAATAAAGAAGCTGTAATTAATATGGTTAAACAAAGTGGTTACTTTAAACCTGAATTTATCAACAGAATTGATGAAATCATCGTATTCAATACATTAGGTAAAGATGTTCAATATAAGATTGTTGAAAAACAATTAAAAGAATTAAATATGCGTCTTGCAAATCAAAATATCCACCTTGTTTATACACAAGGTCTAAAGGATTACATTTTACAAAGTGCATACGATATCACTTATGGTGCTCGTCCATTAAGAAGATTTATCCAACGTTACATTGAGACATATGTAGCTAACCAAATCGTTAAAGGAAATGTAGAACCTAACTTTGAATATGTACTTGATTACAATGGTAAAGATTTAAATATAATCAAAGATAAGACTTTATAATATAGGCGTGCTAGATTTTCTAGCACGTTTTTTTATATTGAAAAAGATACACAAACTAATGTGTATCAATCTATTTAGCAGATAATAATTTTTTAATCAAATTAGAAACTTCTTCTATTTCTAAATCACAATTATTTTTACACCAATAATAAATTACAGCTTCTATACCTTTTATACAAAATAAGAAAATATATTTTCGTTATTTTTTATCACAATTATATTTATCGACTATCTTATTTATAATATTTTTGTATAATGAATCTTGATCAATGTCTTTCTTAAATAATTCTTCGTTATTTAAATATACTGTATAAAGTTTTTTATATTCCTTAATATATTTTAGATAAGGGCTTAAATATTTATCATCAATAAAATAAAGATCTTCTTTACTTAAAGTTTGAACGTTTACATAAGTATTTTCAAAATAAGACTTGAAATCTTTTTTAGTAGTTTCAATAATTTCTTCAACTAAATCAATAAGATTTTCATAATGTAGATAAAACGTTGATCTATTAACGTTTGCGCGGGCACAGACATCTTTTACTGTAATATATTCAAAATCTTTCTTTTCAAGAAATGATAAAAACGAATCATCAATTTTCTTAGCCGTATTAAAATATTTACTTTCGTTCTTATTCACAATTTCACTCATAAATATTTAAACTAAGTTATTGCATAAGTCAAAAAGGAAGTTAAACAACGATTTTTTCTAATTTGTCGATTTTAATTACCCTATATATTTTCTTAAAAAATAAATACCTAAACTTCTTGAATGTTTAAATGCGACATCATGTAAATGCCCTTCTTCTATAAACCCGTTTCTTAAATGAAAGTTCTTCGAATTAACATTTTCATCAGTTACAATAGAAACAATAGTATCAATATTATAATTTTTAGCTTCTTTTTCAATTTCTTGAAGAAGTTTTATACCGCAATGTTCTTTTAAATGGTCAATACTTACATATATTGAT
Organism: uncultured Treponema sp.; assembly: GCA_963633325.1. Taxonomy (GTDB): domain Bacteria; phylum Bacillota_I; class Bacilli_A; order Acholeplasmatales; family Anaeroplasmataceae; genus JAEELC01. The sequence continues at coordinate 4,257 of CAVGYR010000096.1, read as the reverse complement.
AGATCAGCAGTTCTCCTGTACGCACTTCTTTCATTAAATGAAGATAAATACGCATATCCAATAACATCATTATCTTCGTTTTCATAAACGATATAAGGAAATTTTTCTCTAATCGAAAGTGCACGCGCACTAAATTGATCGATAGTTAGTGGTGTTTCCTCGAATGTAAATACACTATTTATTATATAATAATTATATATATCTAAACATTGTTTTAAATCTTTTTCTTCTAATTTTCTAATCATATATAAATTCCTCAAATTATTTTACCACAAACACAAATCCAAATCGAAAAAAAAGCACTAAGAAATCTTAGCGCTATTTAGCATCATTAATATATAAAATACCTAAACAATGTGGACCACAATGGCAAGAAATTGTACCACCTGCGTGTGTAGGGATTACTTCTTTAAATCCTTCTTTTAAAAGTCTATTTTTAACTTCCTCGACTACATCATCAGGCGCAGTAGAATATGTAATAAATACTCTTGTTAAATCTGGTTTATCAAATTTATTTAATGTATCTTCAACATAATTCATTACTACTTTAAGCATCTTACCACGGTATTTTTTAGCCGCAGACATAGTACCTGTTTCAGGATTCACATAAATTTCAGGTTTAATATGTAATAAGTTAGCTCCTAACATTGATAACATAGAACATCTTCCGCCTTTGTATAAATAATTTACACTTTCAAGAGAGAAAGAAGCTTGTACATAAGGAACACGCTCTAAAGATTTTTGATAAACATCTTCAGCACTTACTCCTTTATCTGCTAGCTCACGAGCACTTATTGCAAGTAATGCTATACCTGTAGATAGTGACTTTGTATCTACAACGTAAACATTTTCAAATTGTTCACTAGCCCGTATTGCATTTTGACATGCGGAGGAAATAGCACTTGAAAGAGAAAAATGGATTACTGCATCATATTCTTCTCTTAAAGCCTTAAAATGTTCAACGAATTGGTATTCATTTACGGCACTTGTTTTAGGTAATATTCCTGTAGAATCTGTAAATTCAAATAGTTTTTCAGGTAAAATTTCTCCGTCCATAACACTATCATTACCCATAATTAAAGTAAATGGTAATGTATGTATATCATATTTTTCTAATATATTTTTTGGTAAATCGATTGTACTTTCAGCTGATATTGCAATTTTCATAATAAATCTCCATACAATTAATTATAACAAAATTTTTTTATCAATGTAAAGAGTCATTTAAAATTAATTGATACTTGTCAATAGTACGTGTAATCAAATTTCAAAAAACTTTTTCCATCATTTGTAGCGTTATTTGTTAAATTTCTAAATTTAATAAAAACGTTAATCGTAATTTTGTAGGGTACATTTGTAATCAATTTTAAACAAATTTGTACCCCATTAGATTTTTTTTCCAACAATAATTTCTCATAAATTCAATTATTTCACCATTATCTCTATCCTCGTAATAGGCAATTAACATTTTCTTAAATTCAGTAACTTTATTTTCCGGAATAACTAATAATCCTTCGCCTTTGGAAATTAAAAAATGATTAGCAAATATTACCGATGATCTTTTATTCCCATCATTAAAAATTTGAGTTTTCATGCAATATAAACATAGTTCAATTGCTATATTAATATGTTCATCATTCTTATTTAATATTTTTTCAATTTCCTCTTTAACAACGTGTTCTATTGGTAATGGTGGAGTATAAGATGTTCCTCCTATTGAAACAGGAACACATCTAATTCTACCACCATAAGTATAAAATCCTTCATTTACAAGACTAGCAATATAACAAAGTATTGAATAACTCGTTTTAGATGCAACAACATCTTTATCCATTATAAATTCCCAAGCATGTTTTAAATTTAATATTTTTTGAACATCTGAAGCAGTCATTCCGCTTACTTTTCCATTCTCAATAATTGTTTCCGTATCGGGATATGTAGTAGCAATGCCTTCAAGAATAGCTTGATCATAAATATTTGATTTCATATTTGCTCTAGCAAAATCTATATTTAATAATATTTTAGGAGATAATTCTTCTTCTGTAAAACCTAACTTTGATAATTCATTATTTATTTTTCTAACTTGTTTTTTATATTCTTTTGAAAGTTTTAATAATCTGGATATAGATGCAAATAATTCATCAGAATATAAGTCGATATATGAAGATGTATTACGGCCTAAGATACGTTTTCTAATGTAAATATATTTATTGCCATCTCTATCTTTAATTTCTATATAGCCATCATATGGAATCAAATTTAATCTTGCATTAATTTTTACTCTATGTCCTAACAAAGTTTGAATTTGCAAATACTAATTGTTCATAATTTTATCTCCTTTTGGGGTGCTTTTCTATATCAATTATAGAAATTTGTACCCCAAAAATCAATTAATAAGAATGAATTAGCAAACTATAAATACTTTTAACTAATAATAGCAGACAACTCAGAACATAAGTAAAAGCCTACAAGAACTAAATCTTATAAGCTTTTAATAGTTTAATTTTCCCACTTAGTAAGTACACCATCTATATAATGCCAATAATTATAGGTAGTATCAGTTGGTTTTTCTTCACTATAATAATATATAGTAGCATTACATAAATCATTATTACCTTCATCAATTGTAATGTTACCCCACTCTTCAGGAGTACCTAGAAAGCAAATAGTACTCAAACTTGTACAATTACAGAATGCCCAATATCCTATACTTGTCACACTATCAGGTATTACTACACTTTGTAAACTTCTACAATAAGAGAACGCATATTCATCGATACAAGTCACACTATCAGGTATCACAACACTTTGTAAACTTGTACAATTATAGAATGCATTTGAACCTATACTTGTTACACTATCAGGTATTACTACACTTTGTAAACTTGTACAATTATAGAATGCATGTGAACCTATACTTGTTACACTATTACCTATTACTACACTTTGTAAACTTGAACAGCCAAAGAATGCTCGTCCTTCTATACTTGTTACACTATTGGGAATAATAACACTTTGTAAACTTGTGCAATTATAGAATGCATATGATTGTATGTTAGTTAGTCCATTAGGTAATACAACATTTTCAAGTTTAGACCAGTCTTCAAAGCTAAAGTTCACACTACTATTCAAACTATATGTTTCTGCAGTCAATACCATTGTCTTAATTGAATCGTGACCCGTAGAACCAAATATATATTCCATATTTAAACGACCTGGAATAGTTAAAGATGATAAATTAGTACATCCTGTTAACATTCCTCCACCTAATGTTAAAACAGTTTCAGGTATAACTAAAGATTCTACATTTAAATTATCTTTAAATGCATAATCAGAAATAACAACAACAGGTTTATTATCTATCTCATCAGGTATAGTAACATTAGTTTCACTACCATTATATGAAACAATAACTATATAAGAATCATCAACAATATAGTACTTAAATCCATTATATTCGTAGAAAGTCCTAGACACAAATTCCCAACCTAATGTTTCTTTAATAAATGTTTCATCTTCCATTTGTGCACTAGTTATAGTACCATTTGCTAAAACTTTATTTTCAGTGGTTCCATCACTAGAATTACTTATATTAATCATTACATCGTCAGCTATGTAAGTTGCACCATTTTTAAAACTATATGAATTTCCAATAGATCCTATAGATACATTGCCATTAAATATTACATTTTCAACAGTTGCATTATTGTTATTACTTAATATACTAATATTTACTTCGCCATTAGTTTCAATACTGTAATAAGCATTTTTAATATAAACATTTTTAAATGTACCACTTAAAGAAGTAAACATTGATAAATTTTGAGTATATTTATATTCATTTTCTAAGGAAATTGTTAAATTAGAAATCGTATGTCCTTTACCATCAAAATAACCACTAAATGAACAAGGAGTCCATGAATATCCATCCATATCAATATCATTTAATAACTCATATGATTGACCAGATTTTATATTTAATAAATCTTCAGGCGTAGAAATATAATTTGTTTTTATAGCTCCGTTTTCATCACCACCTAACTGATTTACGAATAAACTAAATGTATCATTGTAATTTCTAACTATATCATTATTATCTAAATGATATTTAATACTAAAAACTTTGAAGTAATGCTTGCCTGTTTTTAAACTAGTATTAATATAGATATGATTATCATCTATCATAACAAAATTATCATATGTGGTATATATTGTACTCCATATATCATCTGAATCAGATAATTTAACACTATCTAC
>CAVGYR010000095.1:0-6999 GCA_963633325.1 uncultured Treponema sp. | reverse complement strand
CTTCTAATACAGGAGAAGAATTAATTTATGATAATTATGCAAAGAATATAGGAGTAAGCACAAATACAATTAAGACATGGGTTTCTTCTTTAGTTAAAACAGGAATCATATATTTAGTAGAGCCTTATAATGAAGAATCAATTGTTAAAAGAGTTGTTAAAAGGCCTAAAATGTATTTCTTTGATACCGGATTAGCTGCTTATTTATGTGGAATTGATACACCTCAAACCTTACAAAAGAGTTTCCTTAAAGGCAGATTCTTTGAAACGTTCATATTTAATGAGGTTAGAAAAAGTTTTATGAATGCGGGAATCATGCAAGAACTATATTATTACCGCGATAGTGATCAAAACGAAGTTGATTTAATTCTTTTAGTTGATGGTGTTTTGTCATGTATAGAAATAAAAACTGGACAATCATTTAATGCAAGCAGTACAAAATCATTTAAAAAACTAGAATGTACTAAATACGAAAAAGGTAAGAATGCAATTATATGCACGGCTGATAAAATATCCATTTTAAATGATGGTACTTTATTACTACCATTAAGTTCAATTTAATATTTTTCATAAAAAAAGAACTGCTAATATTGAAACAATATAGATTTCAAATAAGCAGTTCTTTTGTTTTAATTAATAGTTAGATTTTTCACCAGCTAGATTTTTATCAAAAATAGCTCTAATTTCTTTTAAATCGCTAGTTTGTCCTAAAGCCCACATTAATTTAGTAACACAAGCTTCGTTAGTCATATCGTGAGCAGTGATAACGCCACTTTCTAAGCTCTTTTTACCAACCTCGTAAATATTAAGATTTACACCTTCGTATAAACATTGACTAGATACAACGACAGGTATATTAAGAGATAAGGCTTTTTTTAAGTAAGGCGTAAAATCACGTCTTATAAATTGAATACCACCTTGACCGAAGGCCTCAATGACAATGCCTTTTATATTAGCACCTATTAATAAATCGATGATTTTAGGATCAGTTGCCGGAGTTAGTTTTAGTAAAAAGATATTAGCATTAATGTTGGTATTTAATACTGACTTATCTCCGTATTGGGGCAAATTGTTTTTGTTTATATTTAACCCATTTGAATTGATTTTTGCAATAGGGGTTGTATTAATAGATTCAAATGCGTGGAATGATGAAGTACGTACTTTAACAGCACGGTTAGCTAAAATAATATCTCTATCAAATGCAATAAAAATACCGCGAGTGGCGCTCGAAGCCATTTTGAATGCGGCTCTGATGTTAGATACCGCATCAGTTAATTCGTTGTCTATTGGAAGTTGTGATCCTGTAAATACGATTGGTATTAACGGATTTTGTATCATAAAAGAAATCATAGAGGCTGTATAAGCCATAGTGTCTGTACCATGAGTGATTACAATACCATCATAGTTATTTTGCTCGTTATAAATAGCCTTTGCAATAACACACCATTCTTCAGGCTGTATATTAGTGCTGTCTAATACCATTAGTTCTTTACTTGATAATTCAATATCGCTTAAAGGTCCGATATAACTAAGTAAATGATCTAAATTAGAAGGAATAAGACCATTATTTGAACTGACAGAGGAAATAGTTCCGCCTGTTGTAAGTAATAATATTTTCTTCATAAAAATACCTCACGGCTAAATTATACATTAACTAAAGATAAAATACGAGTTAAAACTTAATAAAAAAAATCTAGTACAAATTGTACTAGACATAATTTACTTAGTGGGGCGTCATACAGGAATCGAACCTGCCAGTAACGGTGCCACAAACCGCCGTGTTAACCACTTCACCAATGACGCCATATCGTAAGCATTATTAATTATATCATAAGATTTAGATTTGTAAAGGGAATTTTGAAAAATTTGTGAGAAAATAGTAAATGAGTCTTTTTTTTGTATTATCTTTAATTTATAATATAACTAATTAATTTATGGAGGACATATATGAAGCGATTTCCTGCTCTTGCAATATTATATTATGGTTTTACAGTAATAATTGGTGTAATTTTAGTATTTTATTTCTTAACTTATAGTGCAACTAATAAAACAAGTAAGACACTTACAAGTTATGCAAATGAATCTAAATTCTTTGAAATGACTCAATTATTATCAGTTTACCAAGATAAAGAGGTTGTACTTGAAAACACACTAGAAGATGGCACTAAATTTGCAATCTATAGAGTTGATGCAACTTACTCAAAAACTGTAGATAATAGCACTAAATATTATGTAGAAAAAGGTTACATGGGCTTAATCACAAATCCTGGCGAATCTTGGAATAGAAGTGAATATAGCGATAATGACGGTGTAACACACAATAATTTCGGTTTAAAATTTAATGGTACTTCAAGTACTGGTGAAGCCAAAACTTACAATTATCGTATTGGATATGTAAGCGGCGAAAAATACGAATCAACAACTGAAGAAAATGCGATTAAAAATAGATGGTATAGCTATGAGACATGCAAATTCTATTTCTTCATGGTAGGAGATGTTGAATTTGAAGAAAATAATTTAGAAAGTATCTCAAGTTTTTCGTTTGTAAATGCGGATTCAAGTGTTTCTTCAACAGTTAACTTCGATACACCATTAACATTAACTGGTACATTCTTTGAAAAGATGACTGAATTTAATACAAATTATAATAAGTTAATTGATGATTCTGCAAGTAATGATGTAATTGAAAATTATGTTGATAACATGGATAACGAAATTACTAAATTAGGATTTTCTAAGACTAATTATTCAGAACTTGTTAAATATGTTCCACTTCAAAATGTATTAAAAATTGTAGGTTATTTCTTAGTTATATTAATTATCGGTGACTTCTTAGTAGGTAAACATCATATTATTCATTTATTTGCGCGAATCTTTGGCAAGTCTAAGAAGGCAACAAACGAGACTCCTGAATATATGGATGATTATGAAGTTAATGTAACATTTAAAGCAAATGTAGAAAGTGATGTTAAGAGTGTTATAACAATTACTTATATATCAGAAAGTGGAAACGAAGTTACATTTACACTAAGTCCTAGCAATTCTTATGAAGAAACTAAACGTATTAAGAATGGTAATTATATGAACCCAAAAATTGAATGTAGTGATCTTTCATGTAGTGATGTACCTTCAACACTTGCGATTAAAGGATTTAAATATTATCAAGAATTTAAATTCACAAAAAATAATTAATAAATTTGCACATGGTAATTTAATCATGTGCTTTTTATGTTATAATCTTTTTAAAAAAGGTGATAAGTATGTCTAAAACTTGTAGTTGCATAAAAATGCTTGAAATATTATATGGCAAAGAAGTAATATCAAAAAATGAATTAGCTGAATTATTACAAACAAACGTTAGAAACATCGTAGAATACAAACGAGAACTAGAAAATGCCGGATATACAATAAATGTTGTAAAAGGCGTGTATGGAGGATATAAGCTAGTTCGAGACAAAGATTTCCATGCAAGAAATTTGAACGAAACAGATAAGAATGTTTTAAGAGAAGCTAATCTTATTTTAAGCCGCAATAAAGAATTTATGCATGCGCCTGAACTTATGACTGCAGTTGGTAAAGTTTTATCAGATGCAAGTTTACATGAGGAAGTTAAAGATAAGATTACAATTGAGAGATTCCCTTTGTTAATGGCGCGTGACGAACTTATTAAACGTTATAATTTGTTAGAAAATGCTATTAAAGATAACAAGAAGGTTGTAATAACATATAATAATCTTCAAGGTGATTCAAATAAGGTTTATAGATTTGATCCGTATGAATTATTTATATATGATGATGCCTGGTATGTTTTAGGCTATGTAGAATATATAAAAAAAGATGGTAATATTAGGATTGCAGACGAACCAATTTATTTAAAACTAAATAGAATTGTAAATGTTGAAATTCTAAAAGATATATATATTCCTAATCCATATTTTGATAAAGGAAAATATATTGATAAAAATGGTATGTCTAAACTTGGTGAAGAATACCATTTAAAATTATTATTAAAAGATTCTACAGCAGTTCTTGCAAGCGAAAGAAAGTATAGCGAAAACCAGGTTATCACTAAAATTGATTCAAATCACATAATACTTGAATGTGATATGAGAAACGAGAGCAAGATATTAAGTTTTATTAACTTCTTTGGCTCAAACTGCACAGTGTTAGAACCAAAACATATAAAAGAATTAGTAATGGAAGAAAATAGAAAAATGTTTATTAATCAACAAGATAATAAGAAAACAGTGTTCTTTGACTTTAATGGTACGATATTAGACGATGTAGAACTTTGTTTAAATATATTAAATCAAATGTTAACATCTAGGGGCTACAATCCTGTTAGTAAAGAAAGATACCTAGAAATCTTTACTTTCCCGATTGTAGATTATTATAAAGAAGCAGGTTTTAATTTTGATATTCACCCGTTTGAAGAACTATCTAAAGACTTCATTAAACAATATCAAAAAGCTAGCTTAGAATGTAATATAAACGAAGGTTTTATTGAATTAGTTAAGTATTTGAAAGATAATAATTACAATATTGTATTATTAACTGCAAGTGAATATAAAAATGTTTGTGAACAATTAAGACATTTTAATATTTATAATTTGTTTAATGAAATATTAGCTACTGATAATATTTATGCGGTTAGTAAAGTCGAAAGAGGACTTAATTATATAAATAATTATAGTGTAGATAAAGAAAAATCAATAATGATTGGTGATACATTGCATGACGCCGAAGTCGCAAAAGAGTTAGGAATCAAATGTGTTCTTTATTCAAAAGGGCATCAATCAAAAGAGAGATTAAGCAAAGAAAATATAGTAATTGATAACTTAATTGATTTAAAAAAGCATTTAGATTAATTTCTGTCTATTGTAAATATATTTAATTTTAGATATAATTTATATTGCATAACCTCAAGGAGGATTATATGAAAAAAATAGTAAAAAAAATATTAGCTACAGCTTTATGTGCAAGTGTATTTTCATTAGCAAGTTGTAAGCTTAGTGATGCAAATGTATATAATTATTGGAAAGTAAACGATACAGAATATCTTTCTAAAGACCATATAGTAGAAAAAGTAAATGCTAAAAAGGTTGAAAAAATGGTTGGAAAACAAAGTGAAGATTCTGGATATATTTATGTATTTTACGGCCAAACAGATAGTACTACTAGCCAATCAGCTATTCAAGTATACAACCAACAAGCAATTCAATATGAAATTGATACATTATATTGGGTAGATTCTAATCTTACAACAAAGAAGAAAGAAGATGCGGAAACTAGATTAAGAATGTCTGATTCAAATACTATTCCTGCATTAATCGTTTATAAGAATGGAACAATTGAATTTGATTCAAGTCGTCCTACTTATAAGAATAATTCAAAATTCTCTAATTATATTATTGCGGAAGTTGCATTCAAACATTTATATGATAGTAACGGAGACTACAAATTATAATTTTTATTAAAAGTTTGACATTAATTTGTCAAATTTTTTTTGTTGATGTGACTGTATGCGTTAATCTTACTAGTTAAAGTCTAGTCACTTTTTTATAGATTTTAGAAAATAAAGGATCTTCATCTAAAAGTTAGGCCGTATCCGTCTTAAGTTTGAGGTGATAAACATGGTAAACAGAAATTCATATATAAATCGTTTAATTAACACTATATGGAATGGTGATATAAAAGTTATAACCGGAATACGTAGATGCGGTAAGTCTACATTGTTATTTGAATTATTTTACAATTATTTAATAGAACAAGGTGTACAAGAAGACCATATTTTAAAAATTGAATTAGATCAAAGAAGATTTTATAAGTTTAGAAATCCGGTAACTTTATGCGAATATGTTGAGAGTATAATTCAAAATAAAGAAGATAAATATTACTTGTTTATTGATGAAGTGCAGTTTACTACAAAAGTTATTGATAAAGAGAATGACAATATAGAAGTCACTATTTATGATATGCTAAATGAATTAAAAAGTTATAAAAATCTTGATGTTTATGTAATAGGTAGTAATTCTAAAGGCTTATCAAAAGATATATCAACTGAATTTAGAGGAAGAGCTACACAAATTCACGTATTTCCTTTGTCATTTAAAGAATTTTATTCTTCTCTTGGTGGCGATAAAAAAAAGCACTTGATACTTATATGCTTTATTGTGGTATGCCAAGACTTCTATCTTTAAAGGATGATAAAGATAAAAAAGATTATTTAATACAGCTAAATAATGAGGTGTATGTAAAAGATATAATTGAGAGAAATGGAATTAATAGGAAAGATGTTTTAAATGATATCCTAGATTTTTTAGCTTCTCAAATAAGTTCTTTAACTAATCCTACAAATATAGCTAATTCAATAACATCAATTAAAAAAGATAAGGTATCATCCTCATTAGTTTCAAATTATGTTATCTACATTATTGACTCTTTTTTAATATCAGAAGCTAAAAGATATGATGTAAAAGGAAAAACCTATTTTATGTATCCTAATAAATATTACTATACTGATGTAGGACTTAGAAATGCTCGCTTGAATTATAGACAATATGATCCGGGTCATATTATGGAAAATATTATTTATATAGAATTATTAAGACGTGGATATTCAGTAGATGTTGGCGTTGTTAATGATAGAAGAAATAATAGTAAAATTCAAAGAGAAATAGATTTTGTTGTAAATGATTATGATAAAAGAATTTATATTCAATCTGCTTATAGCATGACTAGTGAAGATAAAGGAGTTCAAGAATTAACTTCACTTATACTTACAAAGGATTTCTTTAAAAAGATAATAATTAGAAATGATTTAGCACATAGTTTTTATGATGAAAATGGTATTTTTCATGTAAGTCTAATTGATTTTTTGTTAGAACGTGTAGAGTTGTTTTAATATTATAATAAAGGAAAAGATTAATTGAGAAAGCAATTTGTTAACTAAAAATAATTTTAATTTAAAAAGTATCAAATTGAAAATGATTTATTAAAC
>CAVGYR010000094.1:0-7030 GCA_963633325.1 uncultured Treponema sp. | reverse complement strand
CATGATGACTTACACCTAACTTTGAAATCCATTTAGATGTATCTCTATTAAAACTAAAATATTGGTTATATATATTTTCAGAATAACTTGGAACCCAACTATAGAATGTAATCCATTTTTGTACTACTTCACTGTAACATAAATTCCATACTTTCTCTTCAAATCCATGTAAATTATCATAGAAAGTAAACATAACATCATGTTTAAATTTATTATAATGTGTTTTTACATTACGGATACCTATAATAGGATCTATTTCTCTTTCAGTTAAAGTAATATTTTTATTCAAGAATTCCTATACCTTAAAATCTGAAATACATTCAAAATTTTCTCCATTAGTTCTCCAAATTTTCTTACCAATAGTATCAACTCCATACACACCTGTAGGAGTTTTTATAATAGAATCTCTCCACTGACTACCAAATGTATCAGAAATTATTTTAGGATTCTCCGGAAGTACATTAGAGGTATTTATATAAATATTTCCACCACTTCCTTCTCCAGCAACTGCTCTTTCATTTACAGGAATAAGTGCAATTCCATGTTCAAATACACATAGCAAACTACCTCTCAATTCAACTAATTTAGTTATCTAACCATAAGTTTTTGGGTAATCTCTATAATGAGTTCCCTAGAAAGTTCTAAATCCATTCTTAAAAGCATCATTAACATGAATATCTGAGTAGCTAATTCTATTAGTAAAATCGTTCTTAATTGCAGGAACATCTGGAACTTCAAAATTATATCTTTCAGATAACATTTTGGTAAAACCGTTGTTTATACAAAGTGCTTCTGGAATTTTATTATTACCGCTTGGAGACATACTTTGATAAGGATAGAATCCTCTCGCCTTTCCTGTTAAGGACATCTCATCTGTATTAGATTCATCTACAGCTCTAATATTTAAATTATAAGAAGATATTACTGGAATAGTTATCCATAAACCAAGTTTAATTGCATTAACATCTCCTAAGTTTATATTCTCGAAGTTCTCTGTTTTAACAACTCCATCAGATACTTCAAAGTTTTCTTTCCATCCATCAGAATCTACAATTTTATCATTAGTAGGAGCAGATGGATCCTAGAAATTACGATTAAATCTATGAGTAAAAGTACATATAAAGCTATCACCTCTGTATAAAACTGGATTTTCAAATTTAGAATCTATTTCATATCTTTCGGATATTGCATAGTAAGAAGATTTATCCTCATATCTTAATTTAAACATATCCAACACAGACATTTTAATTACATCTTTAATGTATATATTAACTAAACTTCCAGGTTGATTATATCCATTGATTCCTAAAAATGGACCATAAGAACCTCTAACTAAGTTATTACACTCAGTAGTTATTTTTTCATTTTCAAGATATTCAAAACGAAATGCTTCTTCTGCTTCTCCAGCTCTAGCAGAATACATTTTGTTACTACATTCTACTAGTTTTACATTATCTTCTACACCAATAACTTTAGTTAAATAGTATGTAGTGTCAGATGTTTCTTCATAAGTTTCAATTTCTGGACTGAACTATCTATCTTCTCCAGTAACTAATTTTAAAGGAACATTCTCTATAACAGGTTTGAAATAATACTCTTCTCCAGTAAATAATGAATTATAATATTCACTTCGTATATCATATTCTGGACATATTGCGCAGAAAGTATTAACAGATGAAGGTTTTATACAATAATACCTTGAAGTTACATCATGAGAAAATAGTCTGTCATCATTTAAGAATCTTTCTGTAAGATAGTAATTATTTTCTTTTACATCTTCATAAGATTCTACATTTAAATCTACACTCTTATCTACATATAATAATGGAGTATGTGATTCTGGATCAACACCCATCACATAAGCCTAACATAGTCTTAAAGGCATTCTTTTCTGTCTTACAAAAAAGTACCCTTTAATTTTTAGTTCTTTTAATTTATCAATAACTCCTTCTTGAACTCCTACTTTTATTCCACAAATCTTAGTAAATTCAGAACCTTCAAAGTAAGTTCTAATTACTCCAAATGCATTTTCGTAATTATTCTAAGTAGTTTCTACACCATCTGTACACAAAATACCAGTATCCTCATCATAAGTAATTGTTTTATTAAGAGGAATATCTGTATATTCTTTATCTATTGTATTTTCATTAAAATACATTCCTCGTATATTAAATACTGGTGTTAATGTACCACTATTTAAAATATAAACAATTCCAAATCTATATAATTCATTTTTCTAATAACCAGTATAATTATATATAAATTGAGGATCGTAATAGGTATCTACATTACTTCTATTATATGTAGCATCTATTGGTTCATATTCCTATGTAGTATCAGGGTATGGTAAAAATCTTAAAGACAAATCCTATAATTTAGTATAGGGAATATCTTCTTTCTAAGTATTTCCTAGGAATAACATATTCTAGCAAACTGATTGTGTAAATGCATTTTCAGCAATCTAATATAAAGGATTTAATTCATCCGTAGTTATTATAGTGGTTGATTCATTTCCTGTAACTTGAACTACACACAATCCTGAATTATTAACTAAGAAATCCTGATTAATTTTTACAGCCTCAGTAGTAGCATTCTCTTGTAGGTCAGAAGTGCTTCTAGTATAATATACAGATAACTTCTTATAAGAAGTATCTATATTATCTATCTAAAACTTTACAGTTTTATATGCAGATTCATTTCTAAATCCACTATTAACACTATCAATATTACTTCCTTTAAATATAGATACTATTCCAGATTCTCCAACAAAATCAGTTTCATTTCCATCGGCATCTATATATCTGAAATAAAAACAATAGTTTCCTATTTTCAAATTACCTCCATTATAGACTCCAATAAAGTCAATTTTTGGAATCTTAGAATATGTTTTATACAAAGATGTATCGGTATCGAATTGCTCTCCCTAATCATAAATATTAGTATCATTATCTCCTTTTCTATCTACAATCTAATATTTATTTCTTCCTAGTGAACTAAACCTAGAATTAATCATTCTAGGTTTGTTCAATCCATCATTCAATATTAAATTAACAGAACCATCATAAGAATATTGAGTTTGAATATCTACAGGATGATTTAAATCAAATTTCAACTCATCAGTTTCAAAATCAACTAATTGGTTCTTATCATAAAGAATCGGGTCTTCCTCATTAGTTGTAATTGGGTTTGTAACAAAACTTGTTTTTTCTCTAAAAATATCCCAATTTTCAAGACTTTCAAATAGTTCATCTACAGTTTTCTTACCATAAGAACTAATAAAACTATTTATGTCTTCTATTCCAAATTCAGTTAATAATTCTTCCTTAGAAAAGTATTTCTATCTAAAATAAAATTTTGCCTCAGATAGTCTATAATTTCTAAAAGGATTATACTCCCAAGCCATATTCCCTTTTGTAGGTAATACTTTAAATGCTAAGTTTAATGAAATGTCATCAACTAATGGTTTTTCAAATTTTAAAGATGTTTGATTAGAGCTCATAATTACCGTAATCTTTTACTGTTCCATTTATATTGTAAGATCTTCCTAAGTATATATGTTGGAATCCTCTATAAGATCCAACATCACCACTATCACCTCTTTTACAACTCCAACCAGTATCTGGAGAATCTATGGATAATCTTCCATTTTTATTCTTTAAGTTCTTATTCAAATTCTATACATCAGTAGTTATATATTTATAATTTCCACTAGAATCAGTTTCTGCAGTTACACCAGTAACTTCATTACCAGTATCATTGAAATCATATATTAAATTAATAGGCTTAAATGTTTTTCCACTAATAACTTCAAGACCTTTTCTAGTATATAATTTCTCAACATCGCCAGTATATTGAACTTCTCCCAAGTTTGTAATACCATCATAATCTATAAGACAAGGTCCCATAGCTGTATTTTCAGCATTTACAAACATATTTCTAATAATTTTTCCAGAAGTTTTATTACTTAAATCTATAACATGAGTATAAATTTCTGATTCTATAGAAGATAATGATATAGTTAGGTTATTGTCCCCAGCTTGTTCTATGTGTCCACTCTATTTATTATTGAAAATTTCTATAGCTTTATTTATATCTATCCCTGAATCCTATAATGTAAATCCATAATTATTTTTACTTAAAGTACAGCTAGATTGAAACTTTATTTGCAAATTAGAAGTATCTACAAAGAATGCACTAAAAGGAAGTATAAATAACTAAGATTGTCCAGAGCTATCATAATAATATATATTATTTAATGTTTTAATTACAGCATCATAGAAATCTATAAAATCAGACTAATTAAGTGCAGCACTAAAATTATTAAATCCTGAATCGAATGTTAAATATGTAGTTAATTCAATTGGGTATAACTTACCTTCATTCGAAAATAAACCTAAGTATACTTTACCTCTACCCCAGCCTACACCCCAAGATAGTGTAAAGCTATCACCCCAACGAATCATTTGACCATTTGTTCCAGATCTTTGATGCATTATGATAATAGAATTTCCTGTAAAACCTAATGAAGAAGCGGCACCTTGCAATCTGTCATCATTAAAATCAAGTATTATATCATCCTCTTTAAGGTAATTTAGCATATTTTCAGCAACACCTAAATTAGTATCTACAGTATATTTTGATAAATTACAATAACCATCTCTACCTGATGCCTCATCAGAACTAAATGTTGCAAATTCAGATGGATAAAATTTCTTCCCTATAACCTAAACATGATGCTAGTCAAATGTAGCAACACTTAATATAGGAATAAATTTACCGTCATAAGTACAACTTGTAGTCTCTAATAAACAGTATCCTTTAATAACTTCAATTATATTTCCCTTGATGGTATTGTACCAATACTTATTGGAGAATACTGAAGAATCTGAAGTAAATCCTTTAATATTGTATGCTGGAGTATCTAAAAGTTTATTATCCACTCCGGCTATATCTCCATATAATGTTAATATACCTTGACTTGTAGTAATGTCAACTTCATTAGAAGAGTAAGAGTATGAACCATTTTTTATATTAATTGTCAATGGTAGATTCCTTAAATATAATTGTCCGTTTTTATAATGGAAAATTCCAGTATATTGAGAACCATCAGATAAACTAAGAATATATTTACCAAATTCAGGCGCACCACTAATAGAGCATTGATAATAATCAGTATTTATCGTACAAGCACTTCCTAAGTACTCATTTTGATTACTATCTTCTTCATCAGTATATTTAATTTTATTACTAGTAGATGCAGATAAATTAGATATATCATAATCAATTTTTGCAAAATTTTTATTATAGTTTAATACAAATGTATTATAATTATTTTCCAATGAAATACTAGTTTGTAATACACTAGTACTTTCAATATCATTTATAATTGCACTCAAACTATTATAAGAATTGCACATCTTAATAATTTCTTCATCAGACATTCCTTCAGTTGTTCTTTTAAAGGAACCTTTATTAGTCTTAGTACTATTAGTATTAAATGAATTATTAATTTTCGTATTTACTTTTGGAGTTAATTCTATCTCCAAATCTTTAAAATCTGGAATAGAATAGTAGCTACTATTAAATACTTCATTTGTATATAAGTATCTAAAGAATGTTTTCTCAGTATTAGACTCAGTATTAGAACCTGATTTTACATCAATCTATACTAAATATAAAGTATTAGGATAAATAACTTTATTATCTTTTACTCTATAGTAACTTATAGATTTTTGAATTGATTCTGTAAAAGATCCAAAATAAGATTTTTTAGTAGGAATTAAATATTCAGTTTCTTCAATATTTCCAGAGGAATCCATTATTCTGTATAATATAAAATCAACACTCGTTATTGTTTGGTCTTCCTATTCATATATTTCAAGACCCCACGTTAATGTGCAAATATCATTAGAATTAAAATAACGCCATTGTGTTAAATTAATTATACCAGTTCCTATCTTTGATAAGTTTATAACTAATTTCTACTTAAGATGTGATACTTTACCCCAAATCATACAAGGAGTTATTTCTAATGTTAAAACAGATTCCTTTCTATCATTAGTATTAAAGTACCCGTTCGTATTTAAATCCTATATTTTAGTTAGAATATCCCCTTCTAAGAAATCTTCTAATGTTATTGAATAGTCAGAAGATGCATCTTGTATATCATCTACAATTTCTCTATACCAAGTACTTTC
The DNA here is from genome assembly GCA_963633325.1 of uncultured Treponema sp. Lineage (GTDB taxonomy): Bacteria > Bacillota_I > Bacilli_A > Acholeplasmatales > Anaeroplasmataceae > JAEELC01. The sequence continues at coordinate 833 of CAVGYR010000094.1, read as the reverse complement.
TATTTTTTCTTCCTTTGATTCTAATTTACCTTGTATTTCTAAACCATAAGGTAGATATTTATAATCTCCCGAAAAATCAAAAGTAAACTAAGGAGAATATATTTTTTTACCATCTTCTGATTTTATTAAATTCTTAACATTTACAGAAAAGTTATTCGGAGCAACCAATTGGCAAATTAATACTAATTTACCAGAAATTTTACTCTAATAAACATTATAAGGTTGAGTTACTACATAACGGTAGTCATCAACATCATCTGTAATTTTAGAAGAATCACTAGCTTGAAGAATAAAATATTCGTGTTCTTCACCTCCTGATTCATTTTTATACTGTTTTAAATTCGTAAGATTTATCAATTCTCCTGAATCTGTAATTGCTCCTAATGATAATTGGATTGTCTAATTTATAGCTTCTTCTTTCCAATTATCTTTATCATAAGTTTCTGATTTATAAAACTTAGGGTAATTAAGTATTATTTGCCCACTATAAAGTAAAAATTTATCTCCAGGATTAAATGTTAATTCTGTGTTTATATCTTTCTTTATATAATAAATAGAAGCCCCTTTTTCACTCATTTCTGGATCTTTTACATCCCAACCAAAATCAATATTACTTATTACTTTGGATGCACCCTCTAATTCATTAGATGTAATATTTCTTTCTGGAGATGGAAATGATCCAATTTGACATTTATTTTTTAAAGGATTGTAGGAAACTATATAAATAATTCCTCCAAGTTCTGCAGTTCCTAAAGGAACATATCCTTCTGGTAAATAGGCTGTTTCTACTCTACCATTTCCCATGTCATTCTATAAGACATTTTCATTACCGT
>CAVGYR010000093.1:5885-7066 GCA_963633325.1 uncultured Treponema sp. | reverse complement strand
TTTACTAGTAATTTCAGCAAGTTTTTGTAATATTAGATTTTTAGTTTCATCATTTAATTTTAAATAAAATGAAGTCGGTAATTTATAAAAATAGTCTAATACATTAATTTGACATAACCTTTTAATGTAATTTACTAAATTCTTGTAATTTATATCCTTGTTGTTATTTTCTTTAATATATTTATTAAATAAACAAATTAAGAAATTCCCATATAAAAGTCTTTCATCAGAGTTTTCACCTTTATAATTTGTATTCATCATAAAATTATAAATATCGTAATTAAAAGCATATGTATAAATTTCTAATAATAAATCATTGGCTTTAGAATTTTTAAATGCGGCTTTAAATAAATAATCTAATGGATCGTTTTTAATATTTTTCCCTGTTTTTAATTTATTTAAATAATCAAGATAATAATTAGAATGATCAAAATAATATTTACCTAATAAAAAATTAGCATATACAAATGATTCAGCATATATTTTAATTAAATCAATTTCACTTTCATATTCAAATTTTTCAAAATATTTAAATAATAAGACATGCCCTTGGTCGCTTTTATTAATTATTAATTTTTCAATATATGAGAAGGCTTCTTTTATTAAACCTTTATCGTTACTTGATAATGAGGATGGATTAATATCATCTACTAATTTAGGAATAAAATCTACAATAGTATCTTCATCATATATATCAGCTATTTGTCTATATAAATTAATAGATAAACTAAATAATTCTTTACCTGAATATAAAAAGGCATTATATAATTTCAAAGCTATTTCATGAAGTTTGTTACAAAATGGGTCAACATCGTTATATTGAACAATTTCACTTAAATTTTTATATACTTGAATTATTAATGTTTTAGATAATTTTTGTTTATATTCTACTATTAAATTAGTTAAATCAACATATAAAGGAATCACATTATGTAAAGTTGTTGTATTATCTATCAATAATTTGATATATTTTTCTGCTTGAGCAACTTTTGATTGTTTAATATAAATTTGAGCTAATTCATAACAAGATCTAGGATTATTTCTCTTTTGAAAATCTATTAAAAAACATTTTTCAGCATCGTATGTTTTATATTGGTTTTTATAAATAATTCCAAGATAATAATATGTTAATTTAAATGAATCCTTTATTGAATCTAAATATCTAATTGCTTGTTCGTATT
>CAVGYR010000093.1:0-5875 GCA_963633325.1 uncultured Treponema sp. | reverse complement strand
TTGAGAATAATTTGCATATATACCTTTAGAATAATTAGATAATATTGTATCTAATAATGTTAAATATAAATCTTCACTTAAAGATTCATCATATTTCTTTCTTAGTTCTTCATCTTTTAAGGTTTCATATGCAGTAGTTACTTTTTTAAACATAGCTTCTGCATTGCTTGCTTTATTCATATCAGGATGATATTGTTTGGCTAATTTTAAATACGCCTTTTTAATTTCTTGATATGTGGCGTCTTTATTTACTCCTAATATTTGGTAATAATTTTCTTCCATCCTAAAACACTCCCATTAAAATTATATTTTAAAAGAGATAACTATTAAAATAATTATCTCCTAAATTGCAATATATTAATAATTATAGGTCATTATCAACATTTTTATGGTGTATTGAATAATACCAAACACCTAACATGATAAATGAAATAACAATTCCAAAGTAATTTATAATGTAGAAATTAGCGATTCCTTTTAAAGATTTAATTAACATTATCATTAAAATTAAAGATGTAATTGCAGTAGATAAATTGACAAATTTAACACCATTTAACAACAAATCTTTTTCTTTATTTGAAATAAGTAAGCCTTTAATAGAAAAGACAAATTCAATTATACATACAGTCAAATACAACACAAATTGTAATAAAGGATATCTTACTATCGATCTTCCATAAATTAAAGCGAGTATCCAATATAATAAATAAAAACTAGAACCTATGAATAGACATAATATAATATACAAATAATAATTATATTTAATTACATCTTTATCTTTTCTTTTCTCTCCTCTTAAGAATATATATTTAGTTAAGGCGATAAAAAAAGAATAAACTGAAGAAATTAAAATCAGCATATCATCAAAGCAAAAGCCCATGATTGCTTTTCCTAAAAAGATAAATGCATTTATAAAAAATGAGACTTTTGAAAAGAAAAGAACCTTTGATTTATACGATAAATTCTTGAATTTTTTAATCTTATTAGCCATATTTACATCTTCTCTATTATAAACAATAAATAGTCAGTTAAAAACTCTTTTTTATTTTGTATTAATGGTAAATTATTAATTTCCATTGCCTTTTCTTGATTTGAATTAGGAAATAAAATTGAATAAAAAGAATGCATAATTGAAATTAATGATGTATAGAAATTATCAACTTTTTTATTAGAACAATTATTGAATTGATTTGATATGCTTTCTTTTAAAGAAGGGATTAATTTAACAAATATCTTTTTAAAAGAAACTACGCTATCTAATGAAGTGTGAATTTCTATATCATTTAAATACATTGAGGAAATCTTCAATAATTTCATATTATCAAAAAAGCAATCTGTTAAGCTTTTCGCAAGTTCCAATTTAGTTTCAAATTTACTATTTAAAATATTTATAAATTCAGTAAATAAGTTGATATATTTTTCTTTTAATAAATCGAGCATTATTTCTTCTTTGGATTGATAATAACAATATAAAGACGATCTAGCTATAGATATTCTTTCAGAAATAGTCTTCATTGAAATTTCTTGGTAATCAAAATCATCGAGCATTTTATCTACAACATTTAAAATCTCTTCTCTTCTTTGATTAATTTGCTCTTTTGAGCATGCTCTTTTAAAAACATTTTCCATGTTTTTAATTATATTTATATATTGACATGTTGTCAATTTATATGTATAGTTTAGTTATTGACATAGTGTCAATTAATAGGAGGCAAGATGAAAAAAGTCTTAGTAATTAGTTCTTCACCACGTAAACTTGGAAACTCAGAAATACTAGCAAAAAGATTTTATCAAGGTGCAATTGATTCTTCTAATCAAGTCGAATTTATTTCATTAAGAGATAAAAAGATAAATTATTGTAATGGATGTTACGCTTGTACAAAATTAGGAAGATGCTATCAAAATGACGATTTAAATGAAATTGCAAAAAAGATGGAAGAAGCAGATGTAATTTGTTTAGCAACACCAACTTATTTTTATTCAATGTCAGGTGAATTAAAAGTCTTTATTGATAGATTAGTCCAAAATTATTTAAAGATTAAAGCTGATATTTATATAATTATTACAGCTTGGGATCCTAATCCTTCTAATTTAAATTCAACTTTAGAGGCAATTAGAGGCTTTTCAAGAGATTGTTTAGAAAACTGTCAAGAAAAAGGAGTAATATTAGCTAGTGGAGTTTCTTCTATTGGCGATATAAATAATAAAAAAGAATATTTAGATAAAACATATAAATTAGGAAAGGAATGTTAATTATGGAAAATTTTATTTATCACACACCAACAAAATTAATTTTTGGAGTAGATGTAATTGAAAAATTACCTACTTATTTAGAAAAGTTTGGTAAAAACGTCTTATTAACTTATGGAGGAGGTTCTATTAAAAAGATCGGTCTTTATCAAAAAGTTAAGGAATTATTAAAAGATTTTAACGTTTTTGAATTAAGTGGAATTGAACCAAATCCTAAATACAATCCAAGTGTAATTGATGGGGTTAAGCTATGCAAACAAAATAATATTGATGTTGTTTTATCTGTTGGAGGTGGTTCAGTTTTAGATTGTTCTAAAGCTATTTGTGCTGGAGCATGTTATGAAGGTGATCCATGGGATTTAATTACATATAAAGTAAAAGCTAAAAAGGCTTTACCACTAGTAGATATATTAACTTTAGCAGCAACTGGAAGTGAATATGATTCTGGATGTGTTATTTCAAGAACTGAGACTAATGATAAAGTCGGATATATAGATGATTTATTATTTCCTGTTTATTCATTTTTAGATCCTAGATATACTTTCTCAGTTTCAAAAAGACAAACAGCAGCTGGAACTGCTGATGCAATAAATCATGTTATGGAACAATTCTTTTGTGAAAAGTCTTCTATTTTAACTGATGGAATGTGTTTATCTACAATAAAAAGTTTAATGGAAAATGTAAAAATTGCCTTAGAAAATCCTAATGATTTAACTGCTAGAAGTGAACTTATGGTTGATTGTAGCTTAGCTTGTAATGGAATTTTATCAATTGGTAATAGTCAATCTGGCTGGCCTTTACATGGTATTGAGCATGCTCTTTCAGCCTATTATGATATTACTCATGGTGAAGGATTAGCTATTTTAACTCCTAGATGGATGAAATATATCTTATCAGAAAAAACAGTTGATAGATTTGTAAAATTTGGAACTTTCTTATTTGATATAGATCCTAAATTAGATAAATTTGAAATTGCTAATAAAACTATAGATTCTCTTTATCAATTTTTCTTAGATTGTGATATACCAATGCATTTAAAGCAAGTTGGAATTGATGAATCTAGATTAGAAGAAATGGTAATTCATGTAGCTAATAATGAAGGTCTAGAAAACGCCTATGTTCCTTTAAATAAAGACGATATATTAAATATATTAAAGACTTCATTATAAAACCAATTAAAAAGATGCTAATTAGAATAACTAAATCAGTTAAACTACTAGCATCTTTTTTTATTTATTAATCATTTGAATCATCAAGTAACATTAATAAACTAGGTACAAATCCTAATAATATTAATACAAATATTTTAAAACCGACATTTACTTTTTCATTTAATCCAGTCTTATAACAATAATATACAGTACATGGAATTATAAATAACAAACGAAATAATAATCCCCAAATATAAATACCTATTATAAAATTCAAAACACAGTCCATAACTAAGAATACAATTGCTGCAATTTGAATAGAAGGTCTTTTATTAGAATTGGCCTTTTTTGGATTTTTTTCAACTGGTATTTTACCAATTCCCATACAATCAACATTTATATATTCAATTTGTTTATCTAATTTAGAATCATCATTTTCTTGGATAGGATCTATTTTTGTGCCACATTTTGAACAATATTTAGCATCTTCTTCTAACTTAGCACCACAATTTTTACAATATAACATAATATTATCCTCCTCTATTATATTATATACATATTATGATTAAAGTTCAATTAAAGTTTAAATATGATTTAACAAATGCGAAGATTTTAATATTCTTCTCCCTCAAATTCTCTAATAATTTTAAGTTCTGCTTCTATTTTTTCAATAACAGCATAATTTTTTTCTTTTTTAGGTAACCATATAGGACAATTTTTACTACTTGGAGAGGTAAATACTTTATGATCTTTATCGTAAATTACATAATAGCTTCCACCTTTATATGCATATTCAGTTTTTATTTCAGTAATATCTTGAAATTTTACTAATGCTTTATAACCACAAAAAAATCCTTTTCTAGAAATAGTTTTATTTTTATAATCAATAGTAATTACACAAGACAATCTATTTAATACAGAAAAAAACATACATATAAAAAATATTAAAATACACGGTTCTATAATAAAGCTAACATAAAAAAAGGGAGAAAAGCCTGAAAAGTTCATTTTAAAGTTATACATTGATAACGAAAATGTTAACCACATACTAAAAAATATTAAAAATGAAATTATCATTACATAAGGAAGATGTCTATTTACTCTTATTTTTTCTATCATAATATTACCTCCATCCATAAAACTAAGATATTATTTAAAATGCTTTTACTTATATAAGTAGTTTGCTAACTATATTATATTTTCATTTTTGTAAAAAGTATATAATTTGTTTTACATTTTATTATTTTCTAACGCACTTAAATAAAGTCTCTTATTTTGACGAATGTTGATATTTGGTGCTATTTTGTAAAATTGAATGTGGTATTTGGTGTCATTTTACTAAAACGAATGTTGATAGTTGGTGTCATTTTACTAAAACGAATGTTGATATTTGGTGTCATTTAATTTAAAATATACTTAGAAAGTTGGTGATATCATGTTTAAAAGAAAAATATATGCTAGTTTAAAAAAGTGGAAAGAAGAAAGTAATGGTAAAACTGCCGTTCTAATTGAAGGTGCAAGACGAGTTGGTAAGTCAACTGTAGTTAAAGAATTTGCAAAAAATGAATATAAATCATTTATATTGATTGATTTTGCAAATGTTTCTAAAGAAGTTTTATCAATCTTTGACGATGTTGCAAATCTTGAACTTTTTTTCTCTAGGCTTCAAATTGAAACAATGACCACTTTGCATGAAAGAAATTCAGTAATTATCTTTGACGAAGTTCAACTTTTCCCAAAGGCTAGACAAGCTATTAAATATTTAGTTAGTGACGGCAAATATGATTACATTGAAACTGGATCTTTAATTTCAATAAAAAAGAATGTTTCAAATATATTAATTCCTTCAGAAGAAGAAAAATTAGAAATGTTTCCTTTAGATTATGAAGAATTTTGCAATGCTATTGGTTTTAATTATTCTATTTTAAACAATTTATATAATCAAAAAGCACCTATTGGTGAATCAACTAATAGAACATTAATTAGAAATATAAGATTATATATGGCAATTGGTGGTATGCCTCAAGCTGTTGATACTTATTTAAAAACAAAAAATTTCGATAAGGTTGATAATATAAAAAGAAACATAATTCAACTTTATAAAGATGATTTAATGAAAATTGATAAATCAAGTAGGCTTTCTAAAATTTATGAATCCATCCCTTCTCAATTAGTTTCTAAAAGAAACAGGTTTTCTTTTGGTTCTAGTTTAAAAAGAAAAGTTAGAAAAGATGATGAGCGCTTATATGATTTAATTGATTCAAAGATAATTAATTGTTGCTACAATTTAGTAGATATTTCCCCTTCATTAAACGCAAATCAAGATTTAACAAGATATAAGCTTTATGTAAGTGATACCGGCTTATTTGTAACTATGTTATTTAATGGTGATAGTAGAGATCATTCAGATATTTATAAAAAATTATTAAGTGATAAATTAGATATAAATTTAGGATATTTATACGAAAATCTAG
>CAVGYR010000092.1:0-7089 GCA_963633325.1 uncultured Treponema sp. | reverse complement strand
GCGTATTCTACAAAGAAATTCAAAATCTAACTTTTGAGATTAATAAGCTTTCAGGTCAAAACGATACTAAAAAAATAATTAACCAAAAGAAAAAAGAAAAATTAAGTATTGAAGAAAAGAATAATTTCAATAGAGAAAAGATGGATCTTTTAAATAAAGAAATTGAAAAAATTAACAAAAAAATTGAATTATTAAATAAACATAAAGAAAAAAGAATCGAACGAGCAAAAGCTAGCGAAATTAAAGAAAGTGAAGATTCTTTAAGTACTATTGAAAATTTGAATGATGTTTGTGCATATTATATAAATATTCTAAATGAGAGTGTAACAGATGAGTTTATTGCCTATCTATTAAGTTTTTCTAAAAAGAATAAGAAATTTAATAAATTCTATAAATTATTAACTAAAAATTCTTCTTCTTTAATTTTAGAACTTTCAAATATTCTTAATAATTACGATAAAAACCTTGAAGATTCCCTTTCACTAATTAAACAATCATATACTTTGTCATACATAAAAAATAAAAAAGTAAATAATACCATTTTATTAAAATCACTTCTTGCGAATAAAAAAGAATTTAATCATGTTCATAATCAATTTATTGATAATATCAAGGACCATGAATATGAAAATGCAAAAACAAATAAAACATTCGATTCAATAAAAAAAGACGACTTACAAGATCATAGACAAAAAATGCTTGATTTAAAAGAAAAAATTGATATGTATCATGACAAATACTTTTTGCGTTTTTCTTCTTGTGATAAATTAATAAGATATTGTACTAATAATTATCAAAATTCTTTGAAACAAAACAAAAGATTGCAAAATGAATCAATATCTAATCACAACAATTATTCAAAAGAATTATGTGATAAAAATGCTAGAAAACATTATATTGAAATTGATAGGTACAAAAATGAAATTAATTTAATACCTAAAATAACTATCTAAAAAATTGCAACATTAAACGAAGAAATTAATGATAAAAACAAATCATTAGATCAAAAGACTAAAGAAAATATAGCGGATTTTGAGAAATTTAAACAAGATTTTAAAGTTGAAACTTATAAATTAAATATGAAACACGAAAAAGAAAAACGTAACCAATATCTCATTTATAAGAAGACTGAAAAAGACAATATCATTGAATATGCAAAAAAAGAAAAAGGCATACGCAAAATTGAATATGCCGAATAGGTGGGGAATTTATTTCCTCACTTTTTTTAATTTTTTTTATAAATTACTACTTTTTTTATACCATACTCTTTTTCTTTGATGATGGTATAGCCAGGAACTTCACAAGTTTTTGTCGTCTTAGCCATTTCAAAAGAAATAATGCCTTTACCTTTTAAAATATTAGCCTTATCTATTTCTAATATCATGTCTTTTGTATCATCCATTTTGTACGGAGGGTCTAAAAATATGATATCTAGTGAAGATTCTTCAATCATTTTTATCGCATCTAGATAATCTAGATTATATACGACAGTAGGAACATCGACTTTAAGCAAGTCGATATTTTTTTTAATTATTTGGCAAGCTTTTTTATTGATATCATTAAAATAAGCTTTTTTAGCACCACGAGATATCGCCTCAAGTGCCATAGCCCCGCTTCCCGCAAACAAATCTAAGACAACTTCATCTTCAAAATATTGTCCGATAAGATTAAATATTGCTTGTCTTACTTTATCACTTGTTTCTCTAGTCGTTTCAAGATTTGTCATATAAATATTATGACGTTTATATTTACCTGCATTTATTCTCATGTTATTTCTTCTTTACATGAATCTTTTTATTAAATAAAGTCTTTCCTTCTAAATGAAGTAAGAATGGAAGAGCACCTTTAGTAATTTCAAGAGTTGTATAATTGTCTCTAATTTCAATGTCCCCTATATTAGATTTTCTAATACCTAAATTGTTAGTCGCAAATCTAATAAACTCTAAAATATTGAATTTATTACTTCTTCCACAATTTAATTCAACTTTAATATAATCTTTATTTCTCTTAGTCTTATTTGAAACTCTTTCTGCTTTTTTAGATTCGCGTTCTTTCTTAACCTTTGGTGCACGCACTAGAATCTCATTATATTCTTTTATGCCTTTATAAGACATATTTATAAGGGCATTAATTATTTGGTCAATATTGTCACATTCGCTTTTAATAGATAAAATTAAATTATTATTTACATTGGTATCGTTTAAATGTTCTTTAAAAGTATCGATATATCGTTCGTTAATCTTATTTTTAATTTCTTCAACTGTAGGTATTTCACATACATTCATTTTAGACTTTGTATATCGTTCAATAAATGAAACTTTTCTTTCCTCAGAATAACTTGCAAGAGAAATTGAAAGACCACTCTTTCCTGCACGACCTGTTCTACCAATTCTATGAACATATAATTCTTGTTCAAAAGGTAAGTCATAGTTAATAATAGCTTCAAGATTATCAACATCGATACCTCTAGCCGCAACGTCAGTACATACTAAAATCTTAGATATACCTGACTTGAAATTTTGCATAACCTTATCTCTAGATTGTTGTTTTAAATCTCCGTGAAGTCCTTCAGCCTTATATCCTAACTTCTTTAGGTGAGTTACTAAATCATCAACTTTAGACTTAGTATTTGCGAAAATCATTACGGAACTAAAATAATATAAATCAAGTAATCTAATTAATAAATCTTCTTTAGATTCTCTTTTTAAATAATACAAATCTTGTTTAATTCTATCAACTGTTAATGTTTTTTTCTTAATTTCAATTTTTACAGGATTATTTAAGTAGTTAGACGCAATATGTTTGATAAAATCAGGCATAGTAGCACTAAATAATGCAGTTTGGTGTGTGCCTTGCATAGCATTTAAAATAGTTTCTAAGTCTTCTTTAAAACCCATATTAAGCATTTCATCAGCTTCATCTAAAACTAATGTAGAAATGTTACTTAAATCTAGGGTATTACGATTCATGTGGTCAATAATTCTACCAGGAGTTCCTATGACAATTTGAGGATGATTTTTTAATTCTTTGATTTGTTTATCGTAACTTGCGCCACCATAAATAGTAGAAATCTTAATAAATTTTTTATATTTAATAAGTTTTTTAATTTCCTCGCTTACTTGTATAGCAAGTTCACGAGTAGGGCATAAAATTAGTCCTTGTGTATAAGGCTCGTTTTTAATATTGGTAATAAGTGGTATAGAATATGCAAAAGTCTTTCCTGTACCTGTTTGAGCAATACCGATAATGTCATTATTTTTAATCATTTCAGGTATTGCATTTGATTGTATTTCTGTCGCATCTAAAAATTGTAAATCATTCAATGCGTGTAAAATATCACTATCTAAATTTAGGCTTTCAAATGTAGCCATAGTTAATCACTCCTTTAAACAACTTCTCTATTATATCGAAGGTGAGTAATTTTTACAAGAAAAAAAAGAAGACCGAAATCTTCTTTTAAAAAAATGCACTAGGAAGTCCTCTGTAGAACATAAATGTCATACGAATGGACTCTCTTTTTGGCTGTAATTAGGATCTTTGAAACTAAAGTCAAATATTCAACACATACAACCCTCAAATCCAATAAATAAATAAGTAGGGTTCCAGGGCATTCTTCCTAGCAATTTAATTCTAAACCACTTTAGACCCTTTGTCAACATTAACCCTTTAAGCTGTTTAGGAAAATTTCAATAAAAATTGTAAATACAGCTACTATTAATAGTGCTATTCCTAAATAAAACATAGCTTTATCAGCACTAGAATTTGCTCTAAAACTTGAGTTATTTGAAATTGTCGACATTTCAATAATAAGCGTAGCTAAAAGGGCAATAAACAATGGTAAAAAGACATAACTATGAAAGAAATTATCTTCACCAGTATTTATTATATAATTAACAAAATAATAAATTCCAAGTCCTAAAACTAGGATTAGATTTATCATCATTATAACTTTTACTATAAGTTTTTGTTTTTCATTTAATCTTTTAATATTCATAATTTCACCACTATGATTATAACAAAAGACTTATAAAAATTGAATACTTAAAAATTACTTTTTATATTCTACTTTACCATTAACAAAGACATACATAGTTTCGCTTAACGAATCATATGGAAGTTTTGACCAAACAACGACGTCCGCATCTTTGCCAACTTCAATACTACCTACTCTATCGCTAATTCCAAGGAATGAGGCAGGAGTTGTTGTAATAGATCGTAATGCCTTTTCCTCAGATAAGCCCTCTTTCATTGCAAGTGCAACTTGGAAAGTTTGACCACCATCCATAGGAACAACAGGGCCATCGGTAATAAGTGCAAATTCAATATCATTATCACTAAATATCTTAGGACTCTTACGATTTACATTTCTAACTTCCCACTTCATTTGGTCGATAAAAATAGGTCCGCAACAAACTTTTTGTTTAGCTTCTTTAAGTTCATCAACTATCATCCATCCTTCAGTCGCATGTTCGACAGTCGCATTCAAATTGAATTCTTTAATAATTCTAACTGCTGTTAAGATATCATCATGTTGATGAGCATGAATTTTTACAGGGAAACCATCAAATACACGCATTAATGATTCCCATTTAGGATTGTACTCGGGTCTTCTTGTGTCAACGCCATTAGCTACATCTGCCTTGTATTTATCTACTGCGTCTTTATATAATTTAGCTCGAGTTAGGGCTTCACGTAATTTAGCCGCATTCGCCATACGTGTCATCACATTTTTACTTTCATAACATCTCTTAGGGTTCTCACCTAAAGCCATTTTCATTGCGACTTCCTTAACTAAAACACGTTTATCATAAGACTCAGTCGTATTTGTCTTAAGTACGCAGAACGTACCACCAATTAGATTAGCACTTCCAGGACCTGTAGCTACTGTTGTAATACCATATTTTAGGGCCGCGTCAAAATGAGGATCTAAAGGCTTTATGGCGTCATACCCTCTAAGTTCAGGAGTAATAGGATCAGTTACTTCATTATAGTCTTGACCTACTCTTCCTACATAAGCTTCACCAATACCAATATGGCAGTGAGCTTCAACAAAACCTGGTGTTACAAATTTGTCACTAGCATCAATTACAGTTGCATTAGGATATTTTTGTGTATCTACCTTACCAACTTCTTTAATTTTACCATCTTGAATTAAGACATCACAAACTTCTTTATATTTGTCTTTACCCATTGTAAAAACAGTACCATTTTTAATAATATAATCCATAATATACCTCCATTGAAATTATTAATTAAATGATAATACATAATAAAATATAATTCAATTTATATGCTTAAATTTTCTAGATAAAATTTTAAATTTGCAAAAGCATTAAAAAAGAGAATCTTTCGATTCTCAATTTATTACTTAGATAAAACTTCAACTAAGTCAGCTTTCTTCATTGCAGAAATGCCTTTAACGCCTTTAGCTTTAGCCATTTCTTTTAATTCAGCAACTGTTAAGCTGTTTAAATCTACTGAAGCAGACTTTACTTCTTCTTTAGCAGGAGTTTCAACAACTTCTTCTTTAGAAGCTTTGTTAGAATTTAAAGCTCTTAAAGCTCTGTCAGCTTTAGATTCTTTTGTAAATGTAACAACATTTTCTTTAGCACGAACAACATTTAAGTTCTTCTTTGCAATTTCGCATAATGATGCAAATGCTTGTGCATCATTTACAGCTAAGTCAGCTAACATCTTTCTGTTGATTTCAACATTAGCGTTAGTTAAACCGCAAATGAATTGGTTGTACTTTAATCCATTGATTTGTGCAGCAGCATTGATTCTTTGGATCCAAAGTTTACGGAAATCTCTCTTTCTAACCTTACGATCTCTGTAAGCATAAGCTTGAGAACGCATAACTTGTTCTTTAGCTGTACGATATAGGGCATGTTTAGAACCATAGTAACCCTTAGCTAATTTTAAGACTTTTTTATGACGTCTTCTAGTTGTATATCCACCTTTTACTCTTGGCATAAAATCTTCCTCCTAATTATTATAGTAAATCAGAGATTAATGGTCTGATTCTCTTGTAGTCACCGTTTTCAACGATGGCACTCTTTCTTAAATTAACATTTTGCTTGTGTGTCTTGTTTGTCTTTAAGTGACCAGTATATGCATGGCTACGTTTAACCTTACCAGTACCAGTAACTTTAATTCTCTTCTTTAAACCTGAATGAGTCTTTTGTTTTGGCATAATATAAATCTCCTTTTATTTTTATTTTTTAATTGGTGCAAGTACAGTAAATAAGAATCTACCGTCACGCTTTATCTCAGCTTCAGGAGCTGCACAATCAGCTAAGCTTTCGATAAATTTGTTTAAAACTACCTCACCTAAATCTTGGCGAGACATAAGACGACCATAAAATCTAATAGAAACCTTAATCTTGTTTCCTTTTTCAATAATTTTACGAGCCACCTTAGACTTCGTTAATAAGTCATTATCTTCGATAGTAGGACTCATACGAATTTCTTGGATTTGCACTACCTTTTGGTTTTTACGCATTTCACGCGCTTTCTTTTGTTGATCATAACGATACTTAGAATAATCCATAAGTTTAGCAACTTGTGGTTTTGCTTGTGGAGAAATTAGAACTAAATCTAATCCTCTATCGCTAGCAGCTTGTAATGCATCTCTTCTTGATAGAATTCCAAGTTTTTCTCCATCATCAGATATAACTAGCATTTCTTTTGATCTGATTTCTTCATTAACGAAGAATTCATTATCACTTTGTTTTTTAATTGGCTTATTAATAATAAGTCACCTCCGCCTGATTTATGTAAATAAAAAATGAGGACGTTAAACGCCCTCATAAAAATCAAATTCATTAAGTTAAAAACTTATGTGACATTTTGCCTATCAACAACCGGTTAATCAGGCGAGAAACATGGGCGTTTCTTCTTTCCACTTATTCACTTACTCAAATATTATATAGTTAAATAAATAAGAAGTCAACAAAAATTTTAAAATAATTTAAATTTATCTAGTTTAAAGACTGCTAGAAAACCACATGCCTAAGTTCTATCTTTAAACCTATATAATATATAATTTAAAATTATAAACATTATAACATATATTGCATTGTATAAATA
>CAVGYR010000091.1:4200-7114 GCA_963633325.1 uncultured Treponema sp. | reverse complement strand
CAGCTGGATAGAGCACTCGCCTTCTAAGCGAGCGGCCAGAAGTTCGAATCTTCTATGTTCCGCCATCTGTAAATTATCTGTTTATACAGATTAATATATCTTTCGTAAGAAAGAAGAATAGAAGTCAGTTTGTACTGGCTTTTTTCTTTTGTTAATGTTTAAATTTTAGATATTATTTATTAAATAAATTGATAATATTAATAAAATTGAATATAATAATTAAGACTAAAAAAGAGGTATATTATGAAATTAGAACCTATTGTTGTTTCTTTATTAGATACAGATTTATATAAATTTAATATGAACCAAGTAATCTTTCACAAACATACAGATGCATGTGGAAAATATTATTTTAAAAATAGAACTGAGGGCGTAAAGTTTAGCGAAGAAATGGTTCGTGAAATTAACGAACAAATTGATCACTTATGTTCTTTAAAGTTTACTAAAGACGAATTAGATTATTTGCATTCGATCAGATTTATTAAAAGAGATTATGTCGAATTTTTACGTTTATGGCACCCAATCAGAGATTATGTTAAATGTTATCTTGATCAAAATGGTGAACTTCAAGTTGTAGTTGATGGGCCATGCTTTAGTGCTATGCAATTTGAAATTTACATTCTTGAAATTATTAGCGAAGTATACTTTAGAATGACTTATGACTATAATTCATTAGTAGAAAGCGCTAGAATTAAACTTGATCAAAAGATTAAAGATATGAATAGTCAAAAATATACATTCAAATTTGCGGAATTTGGTTGTCGTAGAAGATTATCACGTGAATGGGAAGATGAAGTGATTCGTCGCTTTGCATTTGAGACAAATAATTTAATTGGTACAAGTAATGTATATTTTGCAAAAAAATATAATTTAAAACCAATTGGTACTTATGCCCATGAATTCGTTCAAATGTATCAAGGTTTCCCTAAGATTCCTCTAGCATACACAAATTATTATGCGATGAAAGACTGGTTTGCTGAATACAACGGAGATAATGGTATTGCACTTACAGATACAATTGGTACCGATGTATTCTTACTTGATTTTGACTATTTGAATGCTCATTGTTATCAAGGTGTAAGACATGATTCAGGAGATCCTTTTGTTTGGGGAAATAAAATTATCGAGCATTATAAAAATTTAGGAATTGACCCTAAGACTAAAACACTATTATTTAGTGACTCCCTAAACTTTGATAAAGCTCAAAAGATTTATGATTATTTCAAAGGACAAGCTATTGTCTCATTTGGAATAGGAACATTTATTTCAAACGATACTAAAGAACGTCCTTTAAATATTGTGTTAAAATTACAATTTATCAATGATAGACCAGTTGCTAAATTATCAGATGATTTAGGAAAACTTATGAGTAAAGATAATGAATTTACTAATTATCTAGAAAGATCAGTAAAATTTAGATTAGAAAGTGAAAAGGCGAAGTAATTCGCTTTTTTTGTGCGACAATTTCCAAATTACAAGCGCTTTCAAACATATAATAAGTTAAAGGTCGTGGTATTTTGACACAAGAAAAAGAGATCAAAAGGTTTGAAGAAAAGTTAGTTTACCTAAATAAAAAAATTGATAAATTAAACAAAAAAGAAAAACTTAACAAATACGAAAGTGTTCAACTTGAAGATTTAGAAAATGAAAAAATTTGTGTAATTCATTTACTTGATGTATCAAAAAATGATTTTGAAAATTTAAAAGTTGAAAAAGCTATTACAAAAGAAAAAAAGAAAAGATATAACATCTTATATGGTAATTTGTTTTCAACTATCTTAATGATTTGTATACCACTTATGGTATATCAATTCTTTAATTCGTTTTATAATTTGCTAGACCAAATAATGGCATCTAATATTGCGCAAACAGCAGTAAGCAAAATTGGTGTTATTTCCCAACTAAAAAATGCGGTATCAGCTTTTGGCGCTGGTATAGCCGGTGGTGGAGGCGTTTTAGTTGCTAGATATTACGGCGCAGGGAAGATGGAAGAAGCTAGAAATTCCGCAAGCAATATGTTATTAATTTCTTGCATAATGTCTGCAATTATTCTTATTGTATTGATTCCTCTAGCCTACCCTATTTTAAAAATAGCTCAAACACCTGATATTGATTCAAGTACAATCACATATTTTATTATGTGTTTAATAGAGCTTGTAGCAGTATCAATTAATAATATTTTTATCGGTCTTGAAAAAATTAAAGGCAACAGCAAAAAAATATTAATTCTAAATGTTGGTATGTTGTTAATTAAATTAACACTTAATGCAATCTTCGTTTATGTTATAAAAGTAGATAGTATAGTTTATCTAGAACTATCAACAATAATAGGCCAATCAGTTTTATTTATTGCAGGTATTGTAATCATGTTTAGCAAGAAAAACTTGTTGAAACTTAGCATTAAAGGCATGAGACCACGTTCGTATTACATTATACCTATTATTAAATTATCAGTACCAATTTTCTTAGGCAAATTTGTAATGAATTTAGGAAAGTCTGTAGTAAATGCATTATGTGGCTCATTCTACTCAGAAGCTACAGGAGGACTTATTACAGGTGCTCTAGCTGTATCTAATAATTTGTCAGGACTTGTCACAAGCCCGGTTTCTGTATATGAGGAAGGACAAAGCTCTATCATCAGTCAAAATATAGGTAATAAAAATATACCGCGAACTATGAAAGCATTTAAAACAACTTGCTTGATAGTTTTATTCTTTGTAGTAGTTGGTTTTATCTTAGTTAGATTTGTATTCTTAGATCAACTTACAGCTTTGTTTTCTATAACAAAACAAGAATCAAGTTCAGAAATTACAATGACTGATTTAATTAAACAAATATTTGTCTTTGATTGTTTGTCTATACCGGCTTTAGGGTTGTCAAGTGCAGTTTTGGGTATTTTATATGGTTACGGTAA
>CAVGYR010000091.1:0-4190 GCA_963633325.1 uncultured Treponema sp. | reverse complement strand
TTACGGTAAAACATTCTTATCTGGAATTTTGAATGGGTCCCGCATAATTATAAGAATTTTAAGTTTAATTGTTTTACATACGTGCGGAATAAATTATCAAGCTGCTGGTATTTCAATGGGTATTTCAAACATTTTGATAGGCCTACTTAGCTTAATCGCATTTATAATTTTCTATGTCAGTTTGAAGAAAAAAGGATACCAAGGAATGTATTTAACTGATAAGGAAAAAGAGAAAGAAAAATTTGTTTTATAAAAAAATGCTCCCGGTGGAGCTTTTTTTATTAAAAGTGTGAATTTAATTGAAAATAAAGCCTGAAATTAGTATAATAAAGTAAATAGGAGTTGTGGTTTATATGTTTGGCAAGAAAAAGAAAAAAGAATTAGAAAAGAAAAAAAAAGAAGAAGCAGCACGTGAAAAACAAGAAGAAGTAAAAAAGGCTGAAAAAGAGAGATTATCTCATGAATATTATTATGCCCGTCAATATGATTTATTACGTGCAAGTGGCTTATCTGATGAAGAAGCTAAGGCTAAATTAGCAGGGGAAAAGAAAGAAATTGAGGTTGAAATTAGTTCTAGTACGACACCTCAAAATTTAAATTTAAAATCAACTGAAAAAGAAGAAAAAGTTGAAGAAAAAAAGGAAGAAGTTCAAAAAGTAGAAGAGACAGTTGAAAAACCTGTTGAACCTGTTAAAGAAGAGACTTCAAAGGTTGATGTTAAAGAAGAAACTTCTAAAGAGGCTGAAGCTAAAGAAGTTAAGAAGGAACCAAGTGTAAAAAGAACACTTGTAACAGAAAAGGTTATTTCTGAAGAAGATAATACTAAGTCTACAAACAAGTCTTCAAGCACTAAAGAAACAACTGTTGAAGAAAAGAAAGAAGAAAACGAAATGCCTACAAAAGTAGAAGAAAAGAAAGAAGAAGTAAAAACTAAGGAAGTTAAAGAAGCACCTGTTAGTGATGATTCTGTTAAAGTATTAGTTGAACAAGCAGAAGATGATAAAACTAATGGGAAATATGAAATTTTCCAATACAGTGACGGATTCAAATATCGTTTAGTCGCATCTAATGGTCAAACTATGGCAACTAGTGAAGTTTATACTACAGTTCGTGGTGCCCAAAATGGTATTGAAACATTAAAGGCTAATAAAGATACATTAGTTACTCGTATTGAAACTGATAAACATAAAAAGAGTCAATTTGTTGGTTCTACAGTACAAAATAAGATTCTTATTCATAGTGCAAACTATACAAGTCGTACTCAAGCTGAAAGCGCAATTAATTCAGTTAAAAATTTAATTCCTGCAACTAAAGTTGTATTAGTTAAAGAAACAACTGAGGGAAAACCAGAACTAGTTGATAGATCAAAATTCTTAAAAGAAGATGGCAAAGGAAAATATTTGATTGTCGTAAATGCAGAAACAAATGCTTATCAATTTGTTTTAAAAGCTTCAAATGGACAAGTTATTGTTACATCTAAACAATACAAATCAGTTCTTTCATGTAAGAGCGCTATTACTAAATTTAGAAGTGAAGTTAAGAATGGTACATTCTATACAGTTAAAGATAAGAATGGTCAATATCAATTTAGATTATATAGCCAAGCTAATAAATTAGTTCAATCAGGTATTTCATATAGTACAAAAGCTAAATGTATTTCAAACATTGAATCAATTTGTAGATTTATTGATTCTGATATTATTGAAAAATAAGAAAATAATAAAGACCTAAGATTTAATTTCTTAGGCTTTATTTTTGGTAAGTTTTATGGAAAAAAAAGAATTAAAATTAAATTATAAACGAACTATAAATATATCATTTGCGTTCTTCTCAATACTAATGTTATGGCAAGTTTATAATACATATTGTCCTTTGTTCTTAAAAGAACTATTAGGTGACAATAAAGAATATCTAATAGGAACAATCATGGCCCTTGATAATGTAGTCGCATTGTTCTTATTACCGCTATTTGGGCACTTATCAGATAAAACAAAAACAAGATTTGGTAAACGTATGCCTTATATCGTCATCGGTATGATATTAGCTGCTATTGTTTTCCCTTCAATTGCGTATGCATATGTTAAACAAAGCTTAGTTGGTTTAATCATTGCGATGTGTTTAATATTATGCATTATGCATATGTATAGAACTCCTGCAGTATCTTTAATGCCTGATTTAACACCTAAGCCTTTGAGATCCAAGGCTAATGGTATTATTAATCTTGTAGGATATCTAGGTCCTATTATTGCAGGAATTATTGCAATGTTTGTTAAATATGATGAACATCCTATTGTGCCATTTGTGATTGCATCAGGCTGTTTGATTGTATCTGTTATTATTCTTATTTTAACAATTCACGAGAATAAACTGTTAGATGAAGTTAAAGAGGATTTAGCATTAGGTGAAGAATTAAGTCAAACTTTAGATAAAGTAGAAGACGATAAGCCAATGTCTAAACGCGATAAGAAGAATTTGATTATTTTACTTATTTCTACGTTTTTGTGGTATATGGCTTTTAATGCACTTGAATCTTTCTTATCTCTTTATTGCGAAGAAATTTTAGGAGAATCTAGATTATCAGGAAATGTTACTATTATCTTAACTATATCTAGTGTTTTAACATTTATACCAGCTGGTATTTTAGCTAATAAACTTGGAAGAAAAACTTCTATTTTAATTGGGTTAGTATCATTATTTATAGGTTTCTTAGGTAGTGCTGTTGTTACAACTAATCTAACAGGTTCATCAATGCATGTAATTTTCTTTGTATTTGTTGTTTTTGCCGGAATTGGATGGGCTGTTATAAACGTATCTAGTTATCCTATGGTTTGTGAATGTGCAAATCAAAAAAATATTGGTAAAATATCAAGCTATTATTATGTAGCTAGTATGTTAGCTCAATCTGTTACACCTATTCTTGTTGGCTTTATCATGGCAAAAAATGGTTATGAACCTTTGTTCTACTACTCAAGTATTTTAACTGTAATCGCATTTATAGTATTTATCTTGTATAAAGAAAACAAGGAAAAAGTAGAGATTATAAAAAAAGGTTTATTTGAAAATTTTGATCAGGATTAAAAATGAAATTAATTGTTAAATGGGCTATGCCTTTTAAAGAAAAAATTAAATATGTATTAGCACTTTCGCTTGCAATTTTAATTTGTAGTATTGGTATTGTTTTATCAGTTCTAATTTTTGACAAAAACGTAAGTGCAATAATTATTTGTGCAGTTATAATTTTCTTATGTCTTGTATTTATTATGATTTTGTGTAATAGAAGAACTTTAATTTATGACACTAAAGTAGTTTATTATAATATGTTTGGATTAAAGAAAGTTATTTATGGTAATATAAATGATATATTTATTCTAATTCACAATGATAAACATAATAAAATATATTTAACGGTGAAATATAAAAATAAAGAAGAAAAATTAAATTGTAGAATTATTTATAATGATATCTTGCGTGAAGAGCTTAGAAGAAATAAGATAAATCATGATGTAATGCTTAGTAAATAAGTATTTATTAAGTTGGCTATTAGTGGTAAAATATTATCACTAATAAATGCGGTGATCGTATAATGGCTAATACTTCAGCTTCCCAAGCTGATAATGCGGGTTCGATTCCCGTTCATCGCTCCATAATAGTAGAATAGGTCTGATACAATGTTATCAGGCTTTTTTGTTACAAAAATAGCAGAATTTACGTTTAAAATGCAGTATTTTACTTTAAAAAATTGAATTTTATTAGATTTGCAAGTTGTTAGTAGATTCAATTTAGAGGTTTTATTAGCAACTTTTTATTTTGTTTTTACACGATTTAACTTCAAGGGTGCTAAAAAATTACACGATTTAACACGATTTGAATTTTGAGACAATTTTGAGAAAAATCCAAACTCCATATAGATAAAAGGCAAAAAATGTTATAATTCCTACATGATTATAGAAAATGTGGATGAGGAGTATTTATGACTTATAAAGAGGCAGTCAAAAAATTACGACTTATATTATTAACTATGTTAAGTATAAGTTTATATAGTTGTAATTCTTTATTCAATTGGAAGTATATGGATGATCATGAATATTGTGATATGATAATGAAAAATCTTACTAGTGTTCCAAATATTAGAACCACAACTTTAATAAATTGTGTTATTGTAGTGGTATAAGATTATGAGCGAATATTTA
>CAVGYR010000090.1:0-7180 GCA_963633325.1 uncultured Treponema sp. | reverse complement strand
TGGCCTTGAAGAGTTTATTGTAAGGCTTAAAAGACTAGAAAAATGGATGTGGTAAAATGACTAAAGCTGAAGAGAAGTTATATGAGTTTGTAGAAAAGAACATCAAGAAAGAACACGATAAGTTTATGAGTGGTTCTAAAAATATACTTACCCAGTGGGAAGATTTGAGGGACAATATCAAATCGATTAATGCTACTAACGAGTATTTACAGGAACAAAGAGATATGATAACCCTTTACAAAGAGTTTATTAAGAGTAAAGGTTATACAGAAAGAGACTTTAAGGAATGGTTAAGTACAAGAAATTAGGCCTTACAAGCGTTTCTTTTAAAGACTCGATAAATTATTGCTTTAAAGCTAAAGAATGCAACACAAGGCAAATACGGAAGGAATAAAGGCAATGGAGTGGTTTTTAAAATTAAACTATATAGAAATGATCATGTATATTGTAAAAGCTTTAAGTGCTACTCTAATTGTCATTGGCCTGTTTGCACTTGCATTCTGGATATTTGAGTTATTGCTTGGTATTGTAATGAAATATATTGATAGAGATTAGGAGGAAGAACATGGAAGAATTAGTAAAACAAATTGATGAGCTTTTTGAGTTAAAGAAAAAGCGCATTGAAAGAAAACATGAGTACGATTCATATAAACAAGCATTGCATGAATTTGCTGCTAATAGATTTAATGATGAATTATTGAATTCTTTTTTAGGTGATATCTATTTTTCAAACAAAGAATTGTTTACTGATGAAGTTTACAAAGAAATTGCTAAACTTGCATTAAAACATTTAAATTCACTTAAACGCTTTGAGGATTAATCAAAATTGCGCTTTTAAGGCGCAGTTTATGAAAGTTGATTAATTATTCAAGAAAAGTAAAAGAATGCGACAAAACGCAAATGTGTGCGTTTGGTGGCACGTATTCAAACTTAATATTTATAACTAGGGCTTTAACAGGCCCTTTTATATTTGGTTGAGATTTATTACAACCTAAAAGAAATAAAAATAATTATTTTAACATAGATCCTACACGGAGGTGTCAAAACTCCTAAAAAGGACTAAAGAAGGAGACAACATATGGATAAAAAATTATTAGAAAATTTACTTCAAAATGTCGAGAATAAGGATGATATCATTAATCAAATTTATTCAGAATATGGTAAGGAAGTAAATAAACTTAAAGCTGATTTTGAGGCTCTTAAGGCTGAGAAGTTAGAATTAAGTCAAAAATTAGATGGTTTTAAGGATTATGAATCTTTAAAGGAAACAAATGCACAATTAACAAAACAAATTGAAGAAACTAAGCTAGCACAAGAAAAACAATTAAAAGACAATGCATTAAACGAACTTATTAAATCATCTAATGTAAAAGATGCTAGAGCAATTAAAGGTTTTATTGATGAATCTAAATTAACGTGGGATGAAGAAAACAAGTCTTGGCAAGGCTTATCCGAGCAACTTGATACAATCAAGAAAGAACAAGCTTACTTGTTTAATGATTCAGTAAATCATAAAAATGTAAATCCTACTGATAGTGACTCTTCAGTAAGTGCCGAGACTTTAGCTCTTAGACAATTGTAAACATATAGGAGGATAAAATTTAATGGCTACAATTTCAAATGCAATCGCAAAAATTACTAACTATGTTAAGGATGAAGCTAATTTATTTTCTGTATTTAGAGCAGCTTCTTTAACTAGTGACCTAGAAACTCCAATGGTTCACTTCATTGGTGCTAAAACAATGTCATATCCTGTATTCCCTAAGTCTACAGATGATATGCCTGATTATGATCCAACAACTGGATACCAAAGAGAAAAGGCTACTCTTGTAAGAAGAGAAGTAACTGTCTCACAAGATAAGGGCTACCAAAACGCTATTGATGAACTTGATTTACAAGATTCAGGTACAACTGGTATTGCTTATATCAATAACAACGTAAGACAAAAGGATGTTCCTACAGTTGATAGATATCGTTTAAAGCGATTAGTAGCTGGTGCTGCAACTGCTAATGTTGTAGCTGCTGCAGCCGCTACAGGTGACACTGCATTAAAATTATATGATAATGCGACTAAAGCATTAATTGATGCAGAATTCCCTGTTGAAGGCACAATTATGTATGCTTCAACTGATTTCTATAATGCAATTAAGGATTCAACTCGTGTATTAAGACCTATCGTAAATGGTGAAGTTAATATTACTCGTAAGGTTGAATACTTAGATGGAAACACAAAAATTGTTGTAGTTCCTTCAAACAGAATGCCTGAAAGCACTCAATTTATCTTAGTAAATCCTAAAGCAGTTATTTGTGGTACTAAACACTCAGTTACAAAGGTTATTGATGATCCTGAAGACTTCGATGGAATTTTAATTAACCGCCGTTTAGTTCATGACTTAATTGTTATGGAAGATAGAAAAGATGGAATTTACGTTTTAACAACATCAAAGTAGAATTTTAAGGTGGAGTAATCCACCTTTTGAATTCGTTTAATTAATCAAGGAGGTCTTTATGACTAAACCATATAAAGTTTATATTACAGAAGAAGACTTGCTACAAGAAAAAGGTTATAGTTTAAACACTTCACTACGCTTCGACCAAAGCGGCGATATTGAACTTACTAAAAAACACTTTTTAGAAGAAGTCGCATCAATTATTTACACTAAAATTTTAGATATTACTAAAAATAGAGCAAAAGCTATTTTGATTTGTAATGATGATTACTTCAAAGAACAAATAGAATATTTACAACTTGAACAAGCAGTTTATGTGCTTGAAAATGGTAATATTTTAGCTGTTTGTGATGATTCAGGTCAAATTGATGTAGCTAAACTTAAATCGAATGCAAATGCTTTATCGGACGTTGTTAGAGTAGAGCTTGAAAATATGCCTATTAGATATTTAGGTATTTGTTAGGAGTCTTATATGGGATTTAACACAATTCACGTAAATGGTAGATCTCTTGTAAGAGGTGAAAACCTTACAACTAATGAATATTTTAAATATCGAACTATAGACAAGGAACAAGCTTATAGAACTAGTCTTTCAAGCCTTAGTTTAGATAAATCAAAGCTAGTAATTGCTATTGATGGAAATGCTAGCATTTCAATTGATGACAAAGTGCTAGTTCTAGGTAAAGCTTATATTGTTTCTGAAATAGGAAACGATTATAACAATTTAGTTTTAACTAAAAGACAAGATCTAGATAATGTAAGAAGTGGTATGGTGGTAACACTTGAGTAAATTTATTAGTGAACTTGAAGCTTTAAAACTTGTAGCTGCTATTCAAAGTGAGACTCCAGTAGACACTGGGGCTTTAAAGGCATCAATTCAAATTGCATATGTAAAGCAAAATGAAATGATGGTTATTGTTGGTGCTAACTCCTCAAGCGGCAATATGGCGCGTGGGAAGAAAAGCCCAAGTCAATATGTAAGATATGTTAACGAAGGTTATCCAAGAGGAAGCCGAAATGAGTATGTTAATAAAGGGTTTGTAGAACGTGGTGTTAAAAAATGGGCGAGTTCGTTAGGAAATACAACTGACAAACTCAACTATGAAATAGATTAAAGGAGGATAATATGACTATATTTGATAAAATATGTGATCATATAGAAAGCAATACAGGTTATAAAATTAGTTTTGCTAATGATGAAGAATTAGATGGTGAAACTAGAAATGAAACACGTGGTGTTTTAAGAATAAATAATAGTGATAGAGGGTATGACACTGCAGCTAAAACTGAGAACTTTGGAATGTTTGTTGAATTCAGTGTTGTCTTAGATGAGGAAGAAGAATTCATTACTCGTATACGTAAGTATATGGATGAATGGCAGTCTTTGTCAATGGACTTAAATGATGGGCACATTTATAAAATTTATTTTACTTCACTTCAACCTATAAACTATGTTCAAAAAGTTTCTGGTGTTAAATTCTCTACTTATGTATTGCAGTTCTCACTTAACTTGTTTGATAATGCGATGTTTAGTGATGATGTATTAATCAAAATTAATGGCAATGTCTTACAAGGTGTAATTCAATATGTAGAAAGTGCATCATATCAACGCGATAGTCATGTTACAGGTGATAATAACATCCCTGAAGCTTTAGGTTGCACAAAGATTAGAACTTATACAATTGTTTATATGCCTGTTATTGGTAATAGTGCTAGTAATGCATTATTTGAGGCACACGATCAATTAAGCGAGAGTGATGTCGATTTAACGATCAAGTTCCCTTATTACGAATCAGGCATCGAATGCACTCCAGTAATTGATAGAACAGCAAGTGTTAAGATTACAAACTTTTCAGTAAGTCTTCAAAAAGGGACATTTGGACAGGTTACTTGTAGCTTAACTGAATACAGGTAGAAGGAGGATATATGGCGAATGTAGGAGAGATTAAGGTTGTTATAACCGAGTCAAGTAATACAGAAACTATAACTCCAAATGGCCAAGCACAAGTAAGTCAAAGCTATAGTCAAAAAAAGGATTTGACATCTAAAACAAAAATTCAAGGTCAAGGCTTGAGCATCCCTGAAGCAACGAGTATTGCTTATTTAGTTTCAACTGCTAAACAAGCAGGCTCAATGGCCCTTTCAAATGTTGGAAGGTATACAGGAAGCAGTGAAACACAAACAATTGTGTCAAATTTGATGCAAGGAGTAGGATTAGGAGTTGCATTATATGCGCATCCTATTGCTGCTTTAACAAGCGTTGCATTTACTATGACTCAAACAATTTTAGATGAAGAGTTCAGAAAGAAACAAGAACAAATGTCCTTAAATATTAATCGTTCAAGAAATGGTTATACTGATGCAAAATCAATTTTAACTTCAAGGAGGCACTAATGAATGATTTAATTATTGAAAATGATCCTAAAATTACAATTGGTGGAATTGATGTAACAGGTTATGTTGAATCACCAATATCAATAACTCAAAGATTAGATGAAGTACTAGATAGTGCTTCTTTTTCTATAGTTTATGAATATAAAAGCGGTGCTAAACCTGGAATGCAAATTGCAGTAAAGCCTTCTATTCCTGTTTTAATGGCTTCTATTGAACCATTCACTTTGTGTTCAATTGAAGGTAAATACACAAATAGATTTTTCTATTGTACAAGTGAATGTAAACAAGTAATGACCACAAAACACTCGGCATTTGTACATTCAGTTACTTTGTACGAACTTACTAAAAGATTAGAAACTTTCATTTTAGGTTCTAAAGCTTTTAGCATTATAAAAAATAAGTCTAATTACAATACGGATTATGACCGAATTCGAATCATTAATGAGTTAATGTATGGAAAGTATAACTTTTCTATAACACTTGATTCTAATATGAAGTCTAGGTTCAATTTAGAGCGTGAATATTCTTTTGGTGCAGGCACTACAATGTTTGATGCATTGAAAGAAATCATGGCCAACGAGAATTGTATACCAAGGCTTGAATATGATGGTTCAAATTACATATTAACATATGATGATTTAAACAAAGTCGGTGAAGAAGTAACATTAGACAAAATCGAAAGTGTTACAACTACACAAAATGTTGATGAATATTGTAGTGAAATTGAAACTGAATTATCAGAAGTAAGTGGCTCAACTACTCCTTCAACAATTCTTCTAGCTGCAACAGGTATTGAAGATGTTGTTACTGTCGATAATGCTTATTTGATGTTACCAACAAACATTGATAGCGTAAGTAAGCTTGAACTTGTAGGTAAGAATATACTTGTTGCATCAATAGACTTGTTTAAAGAATACGATTGTACTTTGAGTGATGATAATATTAGTGAAATTAATGAGTACACTAATGTTATTCCATATTCTACTTTATATTTAGTTATTAAAGATGTTTTAGGTGAAACTACAGCTAAAGAGTTTGAAACTTATTTTATTAAAACAAATACATTCTCAAGACAAGCAGGCTTTGTAATAGCTACAAGCGGATTTAATAAAGTACTTATTGGTGGTAAAAAACCTACATATGATTCTAGGGGTGATGAAACAACTCCAAATTTGACATTTACAAGCAGCGCAACAAATAGTGTTGATGTTACTGAATATTTACTTAATAAAGAACAATATGATTTGTTAGAGTCTAGAATTCAACCTAAATATTTATATTACGAACATGGTACAAACGTTATAGGTGGCTTTAACCAAAGGGTTAATGATACATTTTGGAGGTCGTTAATTTATGGTAAATCAACATCATTTATGACAGGCTTGTTTGTTGACTCAAGGGGACATTTTACTAAAACTGCTTCAGGTACTGGAGGGAACGGAAGTCCTCTTCCACTAGTATTTAGAGTTACTTATTATCCTCTAGCCCCTTTATTTGCAAGAATGGATAAAACAACATTGCCAACAAATACGAGTGCTAGATCATATAATAACGGAGTATCAAGCATTGATTTTAATCAATTAATGCCTCAAATGAAAAAAAATGTTAATCTTTTAGGCCTTGAGGTTAGAACTATTACTTGTAGATGTGATGTTGCAGTAGGTTCTCAAACACAATATGGTTATGTTATTTCTAAAACCCTGAATTACAGGATCTACAATGATGAATTGTTAGAGTCAATAACTTATATTTGTTCTGACAATAAAGAACTTGTAGCTCAAGCAGTTTCAAGGGCGACTCAATATGAAGCAACAAATCTACCTCAAACAGGTGTGATTAATCGTTATGTTTTTATTGATAGTAATAAGAATGCTAACTTTACAAATCCATATTTATTAATATGCGGTAAAACAATTAGTGATTTAGATGTTACTGCTAAGCCTTTAGTTTTTATGAATAATGGCTTTTATAAATATGGAGTTGTTGAAGCCGAGGACAATTACTCAATAGGTACAAGACTAATTAAAGGTAATAAAAGTGGTTATTATGCAAATACTCATGTAAAGTATGCGGATAAGGACAACTTCAAAGAAACTTATAGTTTTAGAATTCTAGATGTAGATTTGGAATTAGATAGTGTTTCAAGCATTAGTAATGAACGTATAGGTTTCTTTGCAAATATGCCTTACTTCCCTAAAAGCTATGGCGATAGTTATA
The DNA here is from genome assembly GCA_963633325.1 of uncultured Treponema sp. Lineage (GTDB taxonomy): Bacteria > Bacillota_I > Bacilli_A > Acholeplasmatales > Anaeroplasmataceae > JAEELC01. Next base: position 119 of record CAVGYR010000090.1, on the reverse strand, counting down.
GTTTTACAGATTATGGTACTGTTACAACTCTTGGCAATAAATTAGTTTATAAAGATCCACGTGAAAGATTAATATTTGTTATTAAATTTAAAGTATAGGAGGCAAGATATGAAAGTATA
>CAVGYR010000089.1:0-7234 GCA_963633325.1 uncultured Treponema sp. | reverse complement strand
AATTAGATTTTAGAAATTTGGTTCTAGAATTTACACAACATTCTTGACAGTATCTATAATTGACAATTTATTTCTTGTGGATTATTATTTTAAATGAATTGAGGTACATATTATGGAAAGCGTAATTATTGTAGAATCCCCATCTAAAAGTCATACTATATCTTCTTATGTAGGCGATGAATTTCGTGTTGTAGCTAGTATCGGACACATTCGTGATTTAGCAACTAAAGGAAAAGAAGGTTTAGGAATAGACATTGAAAATAACTTTAAACCAACTTATGTAACAATTAAAGATAAAACTAAATTAGTTAGTGAGCTTAAAAAACTTTGTAAAGGTAAAAAAGTGTATCTAGCAACCGACCCCGATAGAGAAGGAGAAGCTATTAGTTTCCATTTAAAAGAAGTTCTTAATTTATCTGAGGATGATTATAGTAGAATTGAATTCCATGAAATTACAAAAAAGGCAGTTTTAGAGGCTTTTAATCACGAACGTAAAATCGATATGGATCTTGTGAATAGTCAAGAAACAAGACGTATTATCGATAGAATTATAGGTTTTAGATTATCTAAACTTATGCAAAGCAGAATTAAAAGTAAATCAGCTGGCCGTGTTCAAAGTGTAGCACTTAAACTTGTAGTAGACCTAGAAAAAGAAATAGAGGCCTTTGTATCAACACCATATTATGAATTCGAGGCTGTTAAAGACAATCTAAAATTCAATTTTATTTCGTATAAAGATAATAAGGATAGAATAGTAAGTAAAGAATTAGCTCTGACTATTTTAAATTCTTTATCAAAAAATTTCGAAATTATAAATAAAGAAGAAAAAGATGTTGTAAGACAATCAAAGCCTGCTTATACTACATCAACTCTTGAACAAGACGCATCTAACAAATTAAATTTCTCTTCTAGTAAAACTATGTCTATAGCGCAAAAACTATATGAAGGTAAAAATATCGGCTCTGAAACTACTGGTTTAATTACTTACATGCGTACAGATTCAACAAGATTAGCTGATGTTTTTGTTAAAGATGCAATAAATTATATTAGTGAGACTTACGGAAAAGAATATGTAGGTAGTGTGCACAATAAGACTCAAAAATTAGCTCAAGACGCACATGAAGCTATCCGTGTTACTGATATTAGTCGAGTTCCTTCAAGTGTTAAAAAATACCTAACAAACGACGAGTATAAATTATATTCTTTAATTTATTCAAGAACTATCACCTCTCTTATGAGTAATGCCAAAGATTCACGTTTAACATATAAATTAAAAGATAATGATACAATTTGGCATTTAGTATATACTACAAATGTTTTCCCTGGATTTGAAAAAGGAGATTTATTCTTAAAGAAAGAAAAAACTTCAGATATTCCTAATTTTAATGTAGGTGACGTAATAAATAATGTCGAAGTTAGTATTAACGAACTATTTACTAAACCAAAAGCACGTTATACTGAAGCTACACTTATTAAGGATATGGAAGATTTAGGAATCGGAAGACCATCTACATATGCACAAACTATTACAACACTAAAAGACCGTGATTATGTAACCCTAGACGGCAAATCACTAGTTCCTACAAAACAAGGAATCATCACAAGTGATGTATTAGGTGAATATTTTAGTGAAATTATTAATGTTAAATATACAGCTAATATGGAAACTAAACTTGATGAAATAGCTAAAGGTAACGAAACAGAGCTTAAAGAATTAACAGATTTTTACAATGATTTTAATCCTTTATATTTAAATGCTAAAGAAAAAATGGAAAAAATCGGACCACAATTATTAGATGAATTGTGTCCTGAATGTGGTAGTCCATTATGTATTAGAGTTAATAAATACAAACAAGAATTTATTTCTTGTTCAAATTATCCTACATGTAAATATATTAAAAAAGAAGAATCAAAATCAGTTGATACAGGTATTATATGCCCTGTATGCCACACAGGACATATTGTAAGTAGAGTCGCAAGTAAAGGTAAAAATAAAGGCCAAACATTCTATGCTTGTTCGAACTTTCCTAAATGCCGCACAACGTTTTCAGATATTCCTACAGACAAAGTATGTCCTAAATGTGGAAGTGTGATGTTACAAAAAGAAGATGGAACATTATATTGTTCAATGCATTGTGATGAAGTCCAAGAAATTACATTAGAAACTAGACTTATTGAATATAGAACAAAGAAATATAAAGAATTGCATGTTAAAGCTTACAATGTTTTAACTAATTCTGATATTGAAAATATTATAAATAAGATGCCAAATAGCTTAGAAGACCTTAAAGATGGTATCTTTAAATATAATAGTGAAGATAAAATTAATCAATTTGGTAATGATATAATAGAAATTGTAAATGAATTTAGAAAGTAGAAGCTAAAAACTTCTGCTTTTTTATTTACAACAAACACAAAAAGTTGTAATATATTTGTGATATATCACAGATATATAAGGAGACTAAAATGAGTCCATATGAATATATAAAGCAATTAATAATAACTGCTAAATATGCACCTGGGGAAGTTTTTGATGAATCAAAAATCGCAAAAGAATTAAATTGTTCGCGTACTCCGGTGAGAGAAGCAGTTCTTAAACTATGTGAAGAAGGATATTTAACAATAATTCCTCGTAAAGGAACACTTGTTTCTTCAATTAGTATGACAGATATTCAAGATGTTTATGATTTTAGAATGGTATTAGAATGTGAATGTTTAAAAAACATTACTAGTACTAATGTAGAAATTTTAAATAAATGGAAAGAATATTATACTAATTTACTTTCTAATATAGTTAATGAAGATAATACACAAGAAGATGAAGACAAACAATTTCATCTTGATCTAATAAGCTTTAAAAATAATAAGTTGATGACAAATGAACTTGCAAAACTTATGGATAAGTCTTCACGAATCAGATATTTATCAAATATAAAAAATAAAGGTCGTTACACTGAATCAATCAATGAGCATTTAGATATTATTAATGCTTTATTAAATAACGATTATTTACTTAGTTCAAAAATGATGGAAAAGCACTTAAAGAAATCTTTAGAGGGGTATAATTTTTAATGGATTTAGCACGTATTTCACTTCAACAAGTATTCATCATGTTTATCATGATAATTTTAGGTTTTGTATTAGTAAAACTTAAATTAATAGATATTTCCGCAAAAAAAAGTTTTTCAAATTTATTAGTATATTTAGTTGTACCATTTATGATTGTAAACTCGTATATTACAAGTTATGATAGTACAATCTTAACAAACATGTTATGGGCATTTTTAGCTTCAGTTATTGCACTATTTATCGCAATTGTTTCGGTATTTTTGTTAACATTCTTTTGGAAAATTGATGATAAACCTATATTACAATTTGGTATGATGTTCTCAAATGCGGCTTATATGGGATTTCCATTAATTCAAGCCATGTTTGGTTCAACAGGATTAATATATGCATCATGTTTCGTGTCAATGTTTAACATCTTATTATGGACTATAGGTTATATGATTGTAAGCCGTAGTTTCAATGTGGTTTTAGCTCTTAAGAGTATCTTAAAAACTCCTGTTATTTATTCACTAATAATTGGTCTTATTATTTTCTTTACACAAATAGAAATACCTGAAGTAATAAAGACTCCGCTAAGTTCAATAGGTTCGATGAATACACCATTATCAATGATTATTACAGGTATGATTATCGCCTCTAGTAATGTATTCTCAGTTCTTAAAAATAAATATTTATGGTTCTCTTGTTTAATTAGATTAATAATTGTACCTCTGATTACTCTTCCTGTTTTATATTTATTATCTTTAGCAGGAATTGATTCAGATGTACTTAAGATAGTCTTTGTATTATCAGCTTGTCCTTGTGCAGCTATCACAAGTGTATTTGCGATAAAGTTCAATTATAACGAGGATTTAGCTAGTACAACTGTTGTAGTTACAACAATATTATCAATCATCACTTTACCTTTATTCACATTATTAATATCAAATATTTTATAATAATTAGCACATTTATTGTGCTATTTTTATTTTTGGTATAAATTAGATGTGTTATCTCAAATAAAAAATTGCAAGTAAAGGCAATGTATGATAAAATTAAATGAATATTGTGAGGTATTTTATGGGATTTTTTTCTATTTTTAAACGTAAAGAAAAGTCAAAATCTGAAAAATATAAATTAGGTTTATTTAAGACACGTGAAGGTGCTTTAGGTACACTTAAAGATGTAATAAATGGTAAAGACAAGATCGATGATGATCTTTTTGATAGTCTTGAAGAAATTTTTATTCAAGCTGATATCGGCGTAGAAACAGTTGTTAATTTTATTGAAGAACTTAGAGACGAATGCGACAAGAAAAAGATTACTGACCCTAACTTATTAAGTGAAATTATCATGGATAAGATGTTTGATATTTACTTAAAAGGTGAGGTAGTAAATGCAAACTTAAATGTAAGTCCTGATAGATTAAACGTTGTACTTTTTGTAGGTGTTAACGGCGTAGGTAAAACTACATCTATTGCTAAAATTGCAAAAATGTATAAAGATAAGGGCTATAAAGTATTATTAGCTGCAGGCGACACATTTAGAGCAGGTGCTATCGAACAGTTAAGCGAATGGAGTCGCCGTGTTGGTGTTGATATCGTTAAGAAGAATGCCGGAAGTGATCCTTCAAGCGTAATGTTTGATGCAATTAAAAAAGCACAAGCTGAAGGATATAATCTAGTTTTATGTGATACAGCAGGCCGCTTACAAAATAAAGCTAATTTAATGGCAGAACTTGAGAAAGTAAATCGTGTTATTAATGAAGCTGCACCAGGAAATCCTTGTGAAACATTATTAACTATCGATGCGACTACAGGACAAAATGGTATGAATCAAGCTTTAGCCTTTGCGGAAATTACAAACGTAACTGGTATTATTTTAACTAAACTAGATGGTACAGCTAAAGGTGGTATCGTTTTAGCTATTAGAGATAAAATGGGTATTCCTATCAAATTTATAGGTTTAGGTGAAAAATTAGATGACCTAGAAGTATTTGATATCGAACAATACCTATACGGATTATTTGCGGATTTCTTCGACAATGGAAATTAATATAAGAGAACATACAATTCGTCTATATAACGTTTACAAAAATTTATTAACAGATAAACAACGTTCTTATTTTGAAGAATATTATTTGTTTGATTATTCATTATCTGAAATTGCACAAAATCATAACGTAAGTAGAAATGCATGTTTTGATGCGATTAAAAAGTGTGAGAATTTGTTAAGTGATTATGAAACTAAACTTCATTTAGAACAAATTTATTCTACTCTTGAAGAAACACTTGAAAGTGATAATTTAGACGAAATTAAAAATAAAATTAAAAAAATTATTGAGGTGTAAAATATGGCATTTGATAATTTATCAAATAGATTGCAAATGGCTTTGAGAAAAGTTACAGGTAGATCAAAACTTGATGAAAAAGACATCGATGAAATGTTAAAAGAAGTCAGAATTTCTCTTCTTGAAGCTGATGTAAATTTTAAAGTTGTAAAAGAGTTTTTAGCTCGTGTAAAGGAAGAAGCTTACGGCGAAAAAATACTAAAAGGTTTAAACCCAGGCCAACAAGTTGTTAAAATTGTTCGTGATGAACTTAAGAAGACTTTAGGTGACGAAACTAGTGAAATCACATTTAAAGAAAACAAGATAACTGTTATTATGACAGTAGGTCTTCAAGGTGCAGGTAAAACTACTGCCGTCGCAAAAATGGCTTTGTATTATAGAAAGAAAGCTAACAAGAAACCATACTTGATTGCGGCAGACATCTACCGTCCTGCAGCTATCGACCAATTAGTTACTTTAGGTAAACAAATTAATGTTCCTGTTTTTGAAATGGGCGTTAATGAAAAAGCTGAAACTATTGTTAAAAACGGTTTAAAAGAAGCTCAAAAAGGCGGATATGATTTGGTTATCATCGATACAGCAGGTCGTTTGCATATCGATGAAGCATTAATGAAAGAATTGAAGAACGTTCAAGAAATTGCTCATCCTGATGAAACACTTTTAACGGTAGACGCAATGACTGGTCAAGACGCAGTAAATATTGCTAAATCATTCAATGATCAATTAAAATTAACAGGTTGTATTTTAACAAAAATGGACGGCGATACTCGTGGTGGTGCTGCTCTTTCAATCAAACATATTACAGGTATTCCTATTAAATTAATGTCTACAGGTGAAAAACTTGATCAATTAGAAGTATTCCATCCTGATAGACTTGCGGATAGAATCTTAGGTATGGGCGATGTTTTATCTTTAATCGATACAGTTACAGAAAATATTGATGAAGATGAAATGATGAACATGACTGAAAAACTTATGAGTGGTAAGTTTAATTATAATGATTTATTAAAACAATTCAAAATGATTAAGCGTATGGGCTCTATTTCAAAAATTTTAGGATTCTTACCTGGAATGAAACAAATTAAACAAGCTGCTAGTCAAATTGATAGTGATAAAGCATTTGCGACTATGGAAGAAATCATTGGTTCAATGACTGAAAAGGAAAGAAAGAATCCTCAATTAATCAATACGAGTGCTTCTCGTAGAGAGCGTATCGCAAAAGGTTCAGGGCACACAGTTATGGAAGTTAATAAACTTCGTGAAGCTCTAGACCAACAAGTTAAAACTATGAAGAAAATGCAAGGTATGAGCGAAGCTGATATGCAAAAGATGGCTACTAGCATGAAAACAGGCAATATGAGTGGCATGAGCCAACCAAATGTAAAAAAAGGTAAAGGCAAAGGAAAAGGGAATTTTAGATATTAGGTGATTTTATGCTTATTGTTTCTTTAAATAATAAAAAAAATCTTAATAATTTAAAAAATCTTGTCGATGGAGTAGTCGTTTATTTAAACGACTTTTCTTCGTTTTATAATAGTGCTTTAACAAGTGAAGAATTAAATGAAATTTATGCATCAAAAGACAATCTAAAAATTTTTATCGACCTTACAATGATGATGGAAAACAGGGATATAGAAAGATTAAATTTATTTTTAGACCAAAATAAAGATAAAGATTATTATTTTATATATTCTGATTTAGGTGTACATCAAGTATTACGCGAGAGAAATTTAGAGAAAAAAGGAATTTATAATTCACAAACTTTATGTACAAATGAATACGATCAAGCTTTCTATTTAAGTCAAGGTATGTTATCTAGTGCTATTTCTTTAGAAA
>CAVGYR010000088.1:0-7245 GCA_963633325.1 uncultured Treponema sp. | reverse complement strand
AATAATTATAGAGATTTGATAAAATATAATGAACCTTATGCAAAAGCTAGAGTTATAACTGATACAATAAAGTTAGAAACTGTTATAACAGAAAGCACTAAATTATATAAAAAAAATAACATTGAATACAAAAAAGCTAGCGAATTTTTTGGTTCAATTCCTGTCATCTTATTTTCTCCTGATGATATAAATTTAATTAAGGCAAGTCCTAGTGGCAGAAGAAAGTTTCTTGATATGGAATTATCTCTTTTAAACAAAAAATATTTAAATTTATTAGGTGAAACAAATTATTATCTGAAACAAAGAAATCTAGTTTTGCAAAGCGACAAATTTGATAATGTATTATTTGATATATTCACAAACAAACTAGTTGAAAACGAATTATTGTTAATTAAAAGTCGACTTAAATTTATTGATTTGTTAAATAAGCGAATTAACGAAGTTCACAGTAGTGTAAGCGAAAATGAGAATATCAAATTAGTATATAAAAGTTCTTTAAATCTAGATAATGTTTCAGACACAATAAAAAATATCAAAGACAACGAATTAAAATACAAAACAACGCTTGTAGGATATCATAGGGATGATTTTAAAATATTGTTAAATGGTCTAGATGCATCTCACTTTGCATCCGAAGGACAAATGAGACATATCGTAATCTCGCTTAAGATAGCACTTGTTTTAGTTTACGAAGAATATACTAAACAAACACCAGTGTTATTATTAGACGATGTATTTTCTTATTTAGATAAAAAGCGACAAAATAATATCATTGAGTTCTTGAAAAATAGACCTCAATCAATAATAACTTCAACTTCGATTGATAATTATGAATCAATTAGAGATGATGCGTTAATCATAAAATTATAGGAGGCTTATAATGGCTAATTTAGAAGAAGAGAAAAAATATAGTGCGGACTCGATTAGAGTACTTGAAGGACTAGAACCTGTTCGTGTTAGACCCGGTATGTATATTGGGTCAACATCCGTTCGCGGACTTCACCATTTAGTATGGGAAATTGTAGATAATTCTATCGACGAAGCTCTTGCAGGATTTTGTACACATATCGAAGTAGATGTACTTAAAGGAGATATCATAAGCGTTACTGATAACGGTCGTGGTATGCCTGTAGATATTCACCATAAAACAGGCCGTCCTGCAGTTGAAACTATATTTACTGTTCTTCACGCAGGTGGTAAGTTTGACGGATCAAGTTATAAAGTGTCTGGCGGTTTACACGGTGTAGGTGCATCGGTCGTTAATGCATTATCAGAATTTTTAACGGTTACAGTTAGAAGAAATGGTCATATTTACGAAGAAACATTTGAACGTGGTAAAGTCAAAGAAGATTTACATATCGTAGGCGACTGCGATCAAAGCGACACAGGTAGTAATGTAACATTTAAAGCTGATGGGGAAATCTTTACTGAAACTACAGTATATAATTTTGAAACACTACGTACTCGTGTTCAAGAACTTGCATTCTTAAATAAAAATCTACGTATTACAATTAGAGATTTAAGAGACGATGAAAACAAGAAAGAATTCACTTATTTATACGAAGGTGGAATCATTGAATACGCCGAATTTATCGATCAAAATAAACCTAAGCTTCCTGTTGCTCAAGATAAAGTAATTTATGTCGATAAAGTAGATGATAAAACAAATATCACTGTCGAGGTAGCTTTGCATTATAACGCAAGTTATGAATGCGATATTCGTACATTTACAAACAATATTCACACTATCGAAGGCGGTACACATTTAGAAGGTTTCCAAACTGCTTTAAGAAGAGAAATCAATAAATACGCTAGAGATAAAAAACTTTTAAAAGATAATGATGAAGACCTTAAAAATGATGACTTTAGAGAAGGTTTAACTGCGGTTATTTCTATTAAACACCCTAATCCTGAATTCGAAGGTCAAACGAAGACAAAACTTGGTAATTCCGAAGTTAGAGGTATTACTAATTCAATATTTGGTGATGCTCTTGAAAACTTCTTATTAGAAAATCCTGAAGCTGCTAAAGTAATCGTTGAAAAATGTATGACAGCTGCACATGCTCGTCAAGCTGCAGAACGCGCAAGACAAGCTACAAGAAGAAAGAGCCCTCTAGATTCATTTGGTATCGTATCTAAACTTGCGGATTGTCGCAGCAAAGATGCGGAAAAATGCGAATTGTATTTAGTCGAAGGAGATTCAGCCGGTGGTTCTGCTAAACAAGGAAGAAATTCTATGTATCAAGCAATTTTACCTCTTCGTGGTAAAGTTCTTAACGTAGAAAAGGCAAGCTATGAGAGAGCTGTTCAAAATAACGAAATTCAAACAATGTTAACATGCATTGGTACAGGATTTAAGGCACATGATGAAAATGGCAATGTAATCGATACATTTGATATTACAAAAGCTAGATATCACAAAATTGTAATCATGACCGATGCCGATGTCGACGGAGACCACATTTGTATATTGTTATTAACATATTTCTTCCGCTTTATGCCAGGTTTAATTGAGGCAGGTTATATTTATATTGCGAAACCTCCTCTATATAAGATTCAATCAGGTAAGCGCGTAGAATATGCTTATAGCGATGAAGAAAAAGATAAATATGTTAGCGAAATGGGCGAAAGAAGTAATATCCAACGTTACAAAGGTTTAGGTGAAATGGATCCTAGCCAACTTTGGGAAACTACAATGGACCCTGAAAAACGTACACTAACTCGTGTAACACTTGAAGATGCTAAAGAAGCAGATATGTACTTTAATATGTTAATGGGTGACGAAGTAGAACCTCGTAAAGAATTCATTAAAGATAATGCACAATTTGCGACTATAGATGCTTAAGGAGTAATTTATGGAAGATAATAAAGATAACGAATTAAACAAAGAAGAGATAGAAAGCGAAGAATATCTTCAAGAAGGCGAAGTAAGTGATGAAAACTATACTCATGGTAACATCGATACAGTAAAGCTTGAAGGCAAACTTAAACAATCTTTCTTAAATTACGCAATGAGTGTAATTGTAGATAGAGCTCTTCCTGATGCAAGAGATGGTTTAAAGCCTGTTCAACGTCGTATATTATTCGACATGGATAATTTAAAGATTACTTATAATGTAGCACACAAAAAGTGCGCGCACATTGTCGGTGACGTTATGGGTAAATATCACCCACACGGTGACTCTTCAATTTACGAAGCACTTGTTCGTATGGCTCAAGATTTCTCTTATAGATATCCTTTAGTTGACGGACATGGTAACTTTGGTTCTATCGATGGTGATGGGGCAGCCGCTTATCGTTATACAGAAGCTAGAATGAGTAAGATTTCTAGTGAAATGTTAAGAGATATTAAAAAGAATACTGTTGACTTTATCCCTAACTACGATGGTACTGAACAAGAACCTTCAGTTTTACCTAGTAGAATCCCTAATTTACTAGTAAACGGTACAACAGGTATTGCGGTAGGTTTAGCTACTAATATTCCAAGCCATAACCTAGGTGAAGTAATCGACGGATGTATCGCTTATATGGAAAATGAAGACATTACAAGCGATGAATTAATGACTTATGTAAAAGGACCTGATTTCCCTACAGGTGGTATAATTATGGGCTTTGACGGGCTTAGAGAAGCTTATAATACAGGTCACGGTACAGTTACTATCAGATCTAAAGCTGAAATCGTAGAACCTAAGGGAAATAAGGGACATACAGAAATTATTGTTTCAGAAATTCCTTACGGCTTAAGAAAAACACAAATCTTAGAGCGTATAGGTACTGTTTGTAAAGAACATATAGTTGAAGGGGTATCAGATTTACGTGATGAATCTTCAATGAAAGGTATGCGTATTGTAATTGAACTTAAGAACGATGCTAATCCTAATGTTGTATTAAATAATTTATATAAATATACTCCACTTCAATCAAGTTTTGGTATTAACATGATCGCACTTGTAGATGGAGCTCCTGAATCTTTATCTCTAAAGAGAGCTATTAGCGTATATATTGAGCACCAATTAAGTGTTATTACAAGACGTTTTGAGTTTGATTTAGATCAAGATTTAAAGCGTATGCATATACTTGAAGGTTATATAATCGCAAGTGATAATACTGATGAAATTATTAAAATTATTAAATCAAGTACTGATGAAGATGGCGGTAAATCACGCTTAATGTCTCGTTTCAACTTATCTGATGTTCAAGCTCAAGCAATATTAGATATGCAACTAAGAAGACTATCTGGATTAAATAGAGAAAAGACTGAAGAAGAACATAAATCTTTAGAAGAAGAAGTTAAGAGAATTAATGAAATCTTAAATTCTAAAGAAAAGAAAGAAGAAATCTTAAAGAATGAACTTATCGATATTAAGACAAAATATAGCGATAAGCGTAAGTCTGAACTTCAATTACATACATCAATCTCAATTGAAAACGAGGATTTAATCCCACGTGAACAAATAATGGTTACAATAACTGAACAAGGATATGCAAAACGTATGAACCTTGATGAATACCATTCTCAAAATAGAGGTGGTGTTGGTGTTTCTAGCATTAAAACAAAGGATAAAGACCATGTTAAGTTATTCTTATATGCACAAACACACGACTATCTATTATTCTTCACAAATAATGGTCGAGTTTATAAATTAAAGGCTTATAACATTCCTGAATCTTCAAAGAATGGTAAAGGTATTCCTGTAGTTAACCTTCTTAAATTAAAAGATGGTGAAACTATTGAAGCTATTACTTCAATTGATACATTAAAGAATAACGATAAATCATTATTCTTTGTAACTAAAAAAGGTATCATTAAGAGAACTCCTTTAACTTATTTCCAAAATATTATGGCTTCAGGTATTAGAGCTCTTAACTTTAAAGAAGATGATTCCCTTCTTACAGTATTAGTTACAACAGGGCACGATTATATTACTTTAGGTGCCTCTAACGGTAAATCTATCACATTTAAAGAAGATGATATCCGTGATATGGGCCGTGCAGCTAGTGGTATAAAAGGTATGCGTCTAGAAGAAGATGAAACTATTGTCGGAGCTTCTGTAATTAATAACGAAGATGATTTGATTTTATCCCTAAGTGCTAATGGTTATGGTAAGATTACTCCTGCTAAGGATTACCGTGTACAAAGTCGTGGTGGTAAGGGTATAAAGACAATTAAAACTACCGAAAAGAACGGTAATTTAGTAGCTCTTAAAGCCGTAGATCCTACTCTTGATTTAATCATTACAACTAACAAAGGTGTCACAATTAGAGTTAATATTGATTCAATATCTGAAACTTCACGTAATAGCCAAGGCGTACTTATTGTTCGTTTAAAAGATAATCAATATATTACAAATGTAGCTATTGTACCTAAGAGTGAAGAAGACTTTGAAGATGAACTTCAAGATTTAAATGTAAGTGAATAACATTAACAATTAATTGAAAATTTATAATAAGGTGTAACCATTAATTTGGGGACACCTTTTTTCAAGAAAAGAGTAAAGATGAAGTTAAGATATATAATCGCAAAAATTGTTAAATTTATAAAGTTTTGCGATTTGAAACCGCAAAACTTCCTAAAAATAATATAATTTGCGGATACGAATTGTTAAAACATTGTAAGTAAAAATAAAATAATGTATACTATTTTTAACGGAGGTGGCTATCATGATTGAAAGACCATTATATCTAGATAAAATAATGAAATTTTTAAACACACCATTTGTAAAAATTTTAACTGGCGTAAGACGATGTGGTAAGTCTACTATAATGAAAATGATAATGGATAAATTAGAAAAAGAATACAATATTCCTAAAGAACGTATTATTTATTGTCGTTATGATTTAATAGAATACGAAGATTTTACTTCAAAACAAATGTATCTAGAACTTAAAGATTGCATTTCATCAAAAGGAAAAACTTATCTATTTCTTGATGAAGTTCAAGAAATAGAAGGATGGGAAAAAGTTATTAATTTATTAAATGAGAGTTTAGACGTTGATATATATGTTACAGGTTCAAACTCAAAAATGATGTCATCAGAAATCTCAACATATTTAACTGGTAGGTATGTATCTTTTCGTATTTTTACTCTATCATTTTCTGAATATTTAATGTTTAAAAGTAAATATGCTAGTATTGATAATCCTAAGACAGAGCTAGCAAATTATGTACGTTTAGGCGGTTTTCCCGCAACTCATTTACAAGAATATAGTGAAGATGATATTTATACGATTGTAAGAGACGTTTATAATTCTACGATATTCACAGATATAGTTAAGCGTAACCAAATAAGAAAGGTTGATCAATTTGAAAGAGTTGTTAAATACATTTTTAATAATGTAGGTAATTCATTTTCTTCAAAATCAATATCTGATTATTTAAAAAGCGAACGTCGTACTTTAGATAATGAAACTGTATATAGTTACTTAGAAAAATTAGAAAAAGCTTATATATTACATAAATGTTCTAGGTATGATATCAAAGGAAAAGAAATCTTAAAAACACAAGAGAAATTTTATTTAGCCGATACTGCTTTACGTTATAGTATTCTAGGATATAATAAAAATAGTTATGCAAGTAGCCTTGAAAACGTAGTATATTTAGAACTTAGTCGCAGAGGATACACTGTTAATGTAGGTAAGTATGAAAACTATGAAATTGATTTTGTAGCTACTAAACAAAATAAAAAAATTTATATTCAAGTTTCACAAAAAATCACATCCGAAGAAACTGAAAAAAGAGAATATAATCAACTTCTAGAAATTCGCGATAATTACCCTAAATATGTTCTTACAACTGATGAGTTTTCAGGTGGGAATTTTGAAGGAATTAAAACAATGCATATAGCGGATTTTCTTTTAAGTGATGAATATTAATATAAATTAATGATTAAATATATTTGTTAAGATCAAAAGAATTTGGTCTGTATGCTTAACAACCGTACTAGAATGAACCATATGCATCTTTTAAGTTAATTGTCATTTTAATTTTACAAATATTCGATGTTGTGATTGTATTTCTATCTTTTAATGTGTTCATATATACATAAGAGGCTAATGATTCAGTTTTATCATATAGTTTATTTTCTTTGCAAAATTTTTTTAAGCAACTTTTGAATCAGAGATGAAGGTTTAACTATCTTCAAAGAAATCTTTGTATTTCATAGACTTATCTAATGATTCTTATTTCTATTACTTTAGTCAAAAGAAAAGTGTTATAATTTTAAAATTATTTTGAAATTATAACAC
>CAVGYR010000087.1:0-7391 GCA_963633325.1 uncultured Treponema sp. | reverse complement strand
CATTTTATAACGGTATATATGCAAAGTCAACGATTTTTTTATTATTTTTTATTAAAATTTTTTACATTTTTTTGTTCACTTTCTTTTTAAATTTTTTATACATTATTTTCAAAAGAAAAAAGCATAAAGTAAAATACTTTATGCATGTTTTATTTAGAATGAATGTGACATGAATTTATCAATATAATTAGTTGCCATATCCCATTGTACACTTTGTTTTATACTAGTTTCTCCGTCACCTTTTTGTTCACCGTAGCTTGCAAATCCGGCGTGATTAGCTCCCTTTATTTCAAATTCATATAAATTTGATTTTATGTAAGGATAAAATTCATTATATTTATCCATCGATAAAACTTTATCGTTAGAACCAAATACAGATAAAACATAATTGTTAGTCAAATCGGTTAAATCTCTTGTTGAATAAGACGCAAGTAATACTAAACCATTTAATTTATCATTATGATTATAAAAATATTCACTAGCCATTGCGCCGCCTAAAGAATGTCCTCCGATATACCATTTTGTAGTAGAATCTTCACTAAATACCCTGTTAGCTTCGTTAATGCCAAATATTGCAAGTTTAAAAGGCATATCAACTAAAACAGTTTTGTATCCCTTATGGGCAAGCTTGCTCATTATAGGTGCGTAGGCCTCTTTTTCAACAAGAGCACCTGAATAAAAGATTAATCCTTCTTCTTTTACATTAGTTTGCGGAATAAAGTAAATGTCATTATCTTTATATTCTACAGTGACGCTATTATCGCTCTTTAAATATGAATCAACTGTTTCGGCACTATAATAATTTCCTACATAAAACAAGAAAGAAATTAATAAAATATCAATTAAAAATGCTAATACAATAAGAATTTTTCTTAAAAATTTCATTTTCTCACTCTTCTTTTATATGTTTTTTAGCTAATCTAAATCCTTTATCAAAGCTTTGTTTGAAATATTCGTCACCGTTTAGATTATTATTTAAGTAATAAAAGCCTAAAATATATTCAAACTCGCCACTATATTCAGGGTCTAATCTTTCATCAAATAATGTTTTAATGCGTTCAACATCATTTTCTTTTACTTCAATAAATTTAATATCTAAATGACAATATTCTTTTAATTCTTGTCCTAAAGATGTAGCTTTTAGCGTAAAATTTATTGGATGATCGATATCAAAGTCTTCTCCTAAAAAGTTTACACAAGCTTTGTTTATTTTTATTTCTTTTATACTGTTTAGCGGATGTTCACATTGTGACACATCATAAACACCTTCATCATTTAAGAGAAAATATACTACGCTACTGCGACGAATGCCAATACATTCAGATGTAGCTTTAAATCTTACAAATTTCATATTATTTTAAATCCAACATTTCTATAATTTCATTACAAGCAGCTAGGTAATCCCCATCATCTCTAACTAAATAGTCACAGATATCTGCATTTTCTTTTTCGCAATCGATTGCGATTATTCTATTTGCTTTATCTTCGTTTGTGGTATTTTTATCAAGTATTGTTTTGATTAATACTTTTCTATCTCGTTTTATATATACTGTTACTACATTATCGTATATTGTTTTAATACTCATCGCACCACAAATATCCATTGTACAAAGTACATTTTTACCACTATTTAGAATCTTATCAATATCACTTTTTCTACTTGCAAAAGCATGTCCTGCATACATTGTAGATTCGATAAAATCACCATTTTCAAGTTTTTCACTGAATTCTTCAGGACTTAGATATTTATACCAGTCGTTTACTTTTAAAGCTGATTTATCTTCTGTTGTATAACTAATTAATTTTTCAAAAGTAGTTAATTTTTTATATAATTCGCGAGCAATCTTTGTTTTACCACTGCCACTAGGGCCTACAAGTATTAAAATTCCTGGGTTTTTAAACTCCGATTTAATAGTTGAATATGATTTTGCAATTACTTCTACTAGTTTTAAAAATTGGTCATAATTATTTACTGCTAACATTCCTGTTGCACTTTGGTTCCACGGTCTACGCATCAAAACAGGATAACTTGCATTAGATTTAAAAATGTTATGCATACCATCATCAAACAAAATATCTGTTGAAATTTTATCTTTTCTAGATCCCATATAAATATTTGAGGCTGGAATCTCAGGAAATTCCTCCATCAAACGTTTCGCACGGATCCCCATAAATTCAGGTGGAATTGAAGTTGAAATAAATACTTCTGTCATCTTCGATAATTTTCTAACAAACTCTTTAGCACCAGGTATTACAGGTTGATTTTCATAAAAGCGTGGATCATTAAAATACTTAAATATAATATCAGCTCTAGTGCCTAATTTTCCCCATCTATCAACTTCATTAATAGTTAGCGGCGGATCGAATTTGTATTCATCATTTGCAAGTTTAATTGCATAAGGAATACATTCCATTAATAAATCATCTACATCTAAAGCTGTTGAAAGTCTAAATTTTTGACTCATTATTATTACTCCTTTCAATTTTATTATTAAATAGTATATCACAAAATATATAAATCTACTATAAAAAATCCTAGCAATATTTTGCTAGGACTAGTAATTAGTTTTATTTGTTAATTTTGAATACTCTTTATATAAATCTAGGCATTCCTTACGGTCTACTTCTTCTTCGAAATTTCTCTTTTCTTCTTCAGTGCGGTTATAGAAAATTTCATCTCTAAAGCCAATGTCATTGGTATCTTTAACATTGCAGCCATAATAAAATTTTTTCATGTTCGACCATAAGATAGCACCCATACACATAGGGCAAGGGTAACCAGTTGTGTAAATTTCACAACCTGATAAATCAAATGTGCCTAAATTTTTAGATGCGTCACGAATAGCTTCAATCTCCCCGTGACATGTACAATCGTTATTTAAAACAACACGGTTATGGCCTTTTCCAACAACAACACCATCTTTAACAATAACGGCGCCAAAAGGACCTCCTTCATTATTTTTAATACCTTTTTTAGCTTCTTCAATAGCTAAGAACATAAATTTATTCATATTATCCTCCTTATTTCTCTGTTAGAATGTTTATTATATTTTTCTCAAAATCATTATCTGATTTAAAAGTTTCAATCTTATGAAATAATGTCGTACTATAATTTGCAACATAAGTAATTGAGTATATATCAGCACTCAAATCAATATTAAATCTAGTTTGTTCTAAATCACTCTTAAACGATCTAATAAGTGCAAAAGTTCCATATTTAATATGTGATACAACACAAGTATTGCCATATTTTTCTACTAACATTTTAGCTACAGTTTTTTCAACTTCAAGGACATAATTATATCCTAACATTTGTTTAAGTTCATCTAGTCTTATTAACGAAATTTTAGTAACTGAAAACAATGAATCATTATATTTATATTCATTATAATATGAAACAATACTTTCGATAAAGCCTTTAGAATTATTAATATTTAAATTACTTTCAGTCAAAATTTCTGTCTTTGAGTTGAAATCTTCATTCATAAATTCTACAAAGATACCCTTTGTTTTCTTAGATTCAACTATCGGATAAATATTAATAACTCCATTATATATTCTTCCTTTTATAATATAGTTGATTGCGACATCCTTAATAGGAAGTCTTTCTTCAATTACATTGTTTTCTATATCAAATATCTTTTGATTAGTGATATTAAATCCAACTTCACTATCATTAAATCCAATCAATTTTGATATATGACTAATACCAAGTAACGAAACAAAGGCATCAGAAGCACCTACATATTTATGATTCAAATCCTTAAAATAATAACATTTTGATGTGTTTTTAATTAAAGAAAGGAACATTTCAAGATTTGTCAATTCAAAGTTTTGTACATGTAAAATATCTTCTTTAGCAGTTAGAATTCTATTAACATTTAATAAGAAAGTTTCTTCATCTGGAGTTAGATTACGTGTCACAAGTAAGAATTTCTTTTCTTCTTTTGACATCATTATTAAAGTGATATTCTTAAAATATAATTCTCCCTTATCATTATAAAATCTAAATGTTTGTATTACATAAGAACTTTGATTACGTTTAATATTTGTTAATACATTTTCTAGTTCAAAGAAATCATTAAATTTTTTAATATCATCAATATAAACTTTCTTTTTAATTTGTTCTAAAGATTCTTTAAATGTAATATTTTCTTTAAATGGATTATATAAATCTTCCATCATTGGTTCGAATTTATTAGTTATAAAATCGACATAAGCCATTGAGGAATATGATTCGGATATTTCTCTTAATGTTCTATCTAATCTAGAAACATGTTCAATTTCATTAGCTGTTAAATTTTCAATGTTTAATACAAACAAGAAATGTTTGTTAACATTCGCAATGTTTTTAGCATTAATTTTGAATAGTTGATTTTTAAAGCTATGGAAGAAACTTAAGACTTCTCCTTTTTGTTCAAACGATTCACACAAATTTAAGATTTTATGTTTAAATATCGAATCATCAGAGTTAATTCTTGTTTCAAATGCCATATCTGTATCAAGAAAAACTGGTCTCAAGTTTTTCTTGCATGTTTCATTTGTATAATAAACATCAATTTTATCATTATAACAATGAATAACACAAAGTGGTAAATCCGTTTGGAAATCTAAACGTGATAGTTCTTTAAAGAAATCTCTAAATTGTGGCTTTTCAATTGTTATTTTTTTATTCAATACATTTTCAATCATATTATCAAAAGGAAGTGGTTTTGAAAATAAATATCCTTGAGCTTTTTCACAACCTATATCCTTTAAAAATGTATATTGTTCTTTAGTTTCTACGCCCTCAGTTAGAGTCTGTATTCCAAGTTCCTTAGCCATTGAAATTACATTTTTAACAATAATCTTTCCTTTTTCAGATAAATTCTTTATGAATGCTAAATCAAGTTTAATTTCATCTAATTCAAATTCCTTTAACATGTTTAAACTTGAATAAGCACTACCAAAATCATCCATCCAAATTTCATATCCGTCATCTCTGAATTTAGATATTATACCCTTCATTTCATCAGGACTTTGCATGATTATTGTTTCAGTAATTTCAATTTTAATTAGTCTATGTGGTATTTCATATTTATTTACCATTTCACTTATCATTTGATATGGATCCATTAATATAAAATCTAAACGCGATAAATTGAATGAAATAGGTACATAATATTCTCTTTTGTCTATCTTTTCTCTTAACATCTTACAAATTGATTCAAATACAAATGTATCTAATTTATCGATTTGTCTTGTTCTCTCTAAAGGTTCAACAAATTTTGCGGGTGAAAGTAGACCATAATCTATAGTTTCCCAACGAGCTAAAGCTTCTGCAGAAACTAACATATT
This sequence comes from uncultured Treponema sp., assembly GCA_963633325.1. Taxonomy (GTDB): domain Bacteria; phylum Bacillota_I; class Bacilli_A; order Acholeplasmatales; family Anaeroplasmataceae; genus JAEELC01. The sequence goes on along the minus strand of CAVGYR010000087.1, from coordinate 2,054 downwards.
ATTTATCGTTCTTACGACAGGTTGATAAAAGACTTTAATTTCACCATTTGAAATTGCATTATCTAGATTATGAATAACATAATCATAAATTTCTTGTTCTTTCATCATCTCGTCATCATAATATTTATATATTACTTCATTAGATCCACTTATAAGTTCACATGTTTTATTAGCTTTAGAAATTGCATCTTCGATACTATCTTTTTTGTTAAGTTTGTAAATACCAACTTTAAAACGAGGATGATTATATCCATAATCTTCGTTTAATTTTTCATTTAAATTAAAAATTTTATAATATAAATTTTTGTTAGGCGCAAATATTGCAAAACTTGAGTCCGATAATCTAGCAATAAGGTTAGATTCAAAAATATCTTTTAAAATAAGGGCAAAATGTTCAATAAAGTTATCTTTTTCATCATAAGATTTATAATTGTAATTGCTAATAGATATATAAAGAATAGCTAATTGTTCATCATTTGTTTTTTCAAATATACTTTGAAGTCTTTTAGCGTGTTCTACAAATCGTTTAGCTTCAGGTAGTCCTGTTACATAATCAAAATCATAAATTAAAGATTCATCATTAGTATTAACTAAATAAGCATAAATTAAATTGTTTCCATTAGTGTGTATTATACGTGCATAAACATCAATTTCAACAACACGTTTATGAAAAGTACATACATGGAATTTTAAATGATCTAAAAATTCTTCATTATTCTTTATTTTTTCACTAATTGTCTCGTAAACTCTTAAATAATCTTCACTAGATACTAAAGATTTAAATGAATTGTTTGTATAATTGCTAAAGCATAATGAATCGCTAAATCCTAACATTTTTGAAAAAGATTCATTAATGTATACAATTTGATCATTAGAAAAATTTATAATTATAAACCCAGTAGCCGGGTCTTCAGATGCATATGTCTTTTTTTCCTCATTATTTTCCATATTATTGCCTCTTAAATTAAATAAAATATTTCGATTGCGCCTACACAATCAGATTCATAAAAAAGTGGATATGTTGAAACTCTAACTTTCTTTCTAATCCCCTTTTTATGCATAAATGTTACATCTTTATGTCTTGCGCATAAGTCATACATAGTAGCTACTAAAGGACAAAATGATGTACACAAATTTGTTCCATTAAAATCTTGATGTTTGATTTTTGTCTCAAAACAATGTTTTCCTTCCATCTCTTCTTTTGTATAACCTGTAAGTTCATAAGCTTTATCAGACCAATAAAGTATTTTTCTTTCAAGATTTACAATGTATACGGCTTCATTCGATTTTAAATTTTTAAGTTCATTAATATTATTAAAATCTAGTTCTTTTAAGACATCGTATTCCATATAAACCTCCGTATTTATATTTCTAATTTATATTGTTTATTTAATAATTCAAATAATGTTTGTTTAACATTATATGTATTTAGTGTATCTATAACAAGTTTTAAACTTTCACTATTTTTTCTGTTTGTTTTAATAGCTCTTATCAAAATATTTTTTGGTGTTTGAGCAAAATCAATAAATTCTAACATTGATACTGAATAACCCATATATTCTAACAAATTACATCTTATTGAATCTGTTAAAATAGCCGAAAATCTATCTTTAACTAAGCCATATTTGTTAATTAATTTGAATACATTTTTATCTAATTGCTTATTTATCTCATGTTGACAACAAGGAACTGACAAAATATATTTACAATTTAAATTTATCGCATGAAATAGTGCGTAATCTGTAGCTGTGTCGCATGCATGAAGAGTAATTATCATATCTACACCATTAGTTGGCTTATAGTTTGCAATATCGCCCTCTAAGAAATTTAAATTAGTATAATTATATTTATCTCTAATCAAATTACATTCTTTAATTACATCACTTTTAAGGTCTAAGCCTATCATATTTACTTTTATTTTTTTAATAAATGTTAAATAATAATAAACGATGAAAGTTAAATAACTTTTACCACAACCAAAATCAATAATATTCAATTCATCTTTAGTTTCACCTTTTAGTGTATCCTCAATGATAGATAAGAATCTGTTTATT
>CAVGYR010000086.1:0-7421 GCA_963633325.1 uncultured Treponema sp. | reverse complement strand
AATCAGTATATTTTAGAAATGCACTAGTTAGAAGTAATTATTTTAATAATTATTTAAATATAAAAGAAGATAATAGTTATTTAATTAAATTTTATGAAAATTTGTTATTAGGTAAAAACAATAATCTACATTCAAAGGATTTAATTGTTCAAGAATTGTTTGATAAAAAGTAACTAAACTATTGCTTTTTATAACAGCTTTGATATATTAATTATGTGAGAAAAAGTAGAAATACTTTTGCAAGGGCACTGTCATTGTTGATGGAGCCCTATTTTTCATTTTTGATTATGTAATAAGAGAATGCATTTTCTCTTTTTTTTATAATTTTTTAGTTCAAATTCAAAGTTTACCAATTTTCATGATATAATTGAAATATATGTTGATTGGTAGGTGTAATGATGGGAGTATATGAGAGTGAAGCAAGACTAGAAGATCGTATGATAGATCAACTTGTAAAGCAAGGTTATTCTAAGGTAGTAATAAATGATGTTAATGAATTAGAACAAAATTTTAGAGAACAAGTTAATATTCATAACAAAATAGAACTTAAAGGTAAAAATTTAAGTGATAAAGAATTTGAAAGATTAATGGTTAAAATATCTGGTAAGGGTGTTTTTCAATCTTCAAAAGAATTAAGACAGAAACAAGATATTCAACGAGATGATGGTAGTATTGTATATATTGAACTATTCAATACAAAAGATTGGTGTAAGAATATATTTCAAGTAACTCACCAAACTACTGTCCATGGAAAATATACAAATAGATATGATGTAACTATTTTAATAAATGGATTACCTTTGGTTCAAGTTGAATTAAAACGTAGAGGTATTGATATGAAAGAAGCCTTTAATCAAATTAAGAGATATAAAAGGCATTCATATCAGGGATTATATAAATTTATTCAATTATTTGTAATAAGTAATGGTGTAGAAACTAAATATTTTGCAAATGGAGATCAAGAATTAAATTATGGATTTACTTTTTATTGGACTGATATAAATAATGATAGAATTAATAACCTAGAACAATTTTGTGTATTTTTCTTGGACAGGTGTCATATAGGAAAAATGATTGCAAGGTATATGATTGTTAATGAAACTGAAAAAATGTTGATGGTAATGAGACCTTATCAAGTATATGCAGTTGAAAATATTGTATCACGTGCATTAGATACAAGTAATAATGGTTATGTATGGCATACAACTGGTTCTGGAAAAACTATTACTTCATTTAAAACAAGTCAAATTTTATCTTTAGAACCATCTATCAATCAAGTATTCTTTTTAGTAGATAGAAAAGATTTGGATAAACAAACTTTAGATGAATTTAACAAATTTGATCCAGGTTGTGTTGATATGACTAATCAAACGGATAAATTAATTGAACAAATTAAAGACAGTTCTAAACCATTAATTATAACTACAATCCAAAAAATGGCTAATGCTTGTACTAATCCAAAATATGCACATATTATGGAAAAATATAAAGATTTAAAAACAGTATTTATAATAGATGAATGCCATAGATCACAATTTGGTGATATGCATAAACAGATTTCAAAGACATTTAGTAAAGCGCAATACTTTGGATTTACTGGTACACCTAGATTTAAAGAAAATCCATCACAAGATGGTAGAAGTACAGCTGATATATTTGAAAAATGCTTACATACATACCTAATAAAAGATGCTATTAAAGATGAAAATGTATTAGGATTTAATGTTGATTATATAAAATTTATGGAAGTAAATACAGACGCATTAGAAGAAGATGTTATGGTGGAAGGAATAGATACTGATGAAGTATTCTTAGCAGATGAAAGAGTAGGCTTAATTGCTCAGCACATTATTGATCATCATAATATAAAAACAAGAGATAGAAAATATAATGCATTATTTACTGTATCTTCAATACCGTTATTAATAAAATATTATGATGCTTTTAAAAAGATAAATCATGATTTAAAAATAGGGGCAATATTTACTTACGGGGCAAATGAAGATTTAGATAAAAATCCAGAACATTCAAGAGAAGTATTAGATAGATATATGGAAGATTATAACAAGATGTTCAACACAAATTTCTCTACTCATAATTTTGACGGATATTTTAGAGATATATGTAAAAGAATAAAAAATACAGAAATTGATATAGTTATAGTCGTTAATATGTTATTAACTGGATTTGATGCTAAAAGATTAAATACATTATATGTTGATAAACCACTTAAATATCATGATTTAATTCAAGCATTTTCAAGAACAAATAGAGTTGAATCCGACACAAAGCCATTTGGTAATATAGTTTGTTATAGAACTACTAAAGCTAGAGTAGATGAAGCTGTTAAATTGTTCTCTCAAACTGATAGTATTGATACTGTAATAATGGCACCATATGATACTTACCTAGATAAGTTTAATAAAGCTGTAGATGAGTTGCTAAAAATTACCCCAACTGTTGATAGTGTTGATGGATTAGAAAGAGAAGAAGATATAAAAGAATTTATTTTAGCATTTAGAGATGTTGCTAAAATACTTGTTAGTTTAAAAACATTTAATCAATTTGATTTAGATAATGATGATACTATTATTAATACTCAAATGTTTGAAGATTATAAAAGTAAATATTATGAGTTATATAGAAAAATTTCTAATGATAAAGAAAAAAGTTCAATTCTAAATGATGTTACATTTTCATTAGAACTAATTCAAACTGATAGAATTAATGTTTCATATATACTTAATTTAATTAGAAATGTTGATTTAACAGATGAAGAACAAAAGAAACGAGATATTGAGAATATTGAAAGTAAGTTAACAAATATTACAGATGATGAATTATTCTTAAAAGCAGATTTAATTAAGGGTTTCTTAAAATCTATATTACCTGCACTAAAAGAAGATGATTCAATAGATGATGCTTTCAATGAACATATGAATAAAGAAAGAGAAAAAGAAATTGAAAAATTTGCCTTAAATAATAAAATTAATTTAGATAAATTAAATGAAATAATTAATGAGTATGAGTATAGTAGTATTTTCCCAGATAAAGAAATAAATGAAGCAATTGATATAGATGATTATTGGGAAAGAAGAACTGTAAAAAATAGAGTAAAAGAATTTATTAAAAATATATTTAAGAAATTTTTATAGGAGGATGTTATGTCAAGAGAAGAAAAACAACAATCACAACAAGCAGAACTTCAAAAACAACTTTGGAGTATTGCTAATTCCCTAAGGGGAAATATGGACGCTAATGATTTCAAAAATTATATCTTAGGATTAATATTCTACAGGTATTTATCTGAAAATTTAGTTAATTACGTTGAAAATGTAATGTTAAGAAACAAAATGAAATATGCTGACATGTTCAAGGATAAAGAACAAGCACAAGAATTTAAGTCTGATCTAATAGAGGAAGAAAATATAGGTTATTGTATTGAACCAGAGTATCTATGGAGTACATTAATTGATAACATTAAAACTGGTAAATTTGATATTTCAATGCTTGCTAAAGCAGTTAATGTTATCTCAGAATCTACTTTAGGTAATGAATCAGAAGATGATTTCGAAAATTTATTTGAAGATATGGATTTAAACAACTCTAAATTAGGTAGAGGAGAGGCAGAAAGAACTAAACTAATTTCAACTATTATGTTAAAAATAGATGACATAGACTTTCATCATGAAGATGCTGAAATTGATGTTTTAGGAGATGCATATGAATACTTAATTTCAAACTTTGCAGCATCAGCAGGAAAGAAAGCAGGAGAGTTCTATACACCACAACAAGTATCAAGAATTCTTGCTAAATTAGTTACGTTAAATAAATCAAAACTTCAAAGTGTATATGATCCAACTTGTGGATCTGGCTCATTACTTTTAAGAGTAGGTAAAGAATGCAAAGTAAGTTCATACTATGGACAAGAATTTAACTCTACAACTTACAACTTAGCTCGAATGAATATGTTATTACATGGAGTTTCATTTAAACATTTTGATATTAAAAATGATGATACTTTAGAAAAACCTAGACATTTAGATATGAAATTTGATGCAATAGTTGCTAATCCTCCATACTCCGCAAAGTGGAGTGCTGATCCAAAATTCATAGAAGATGAAAGATTTAGTGCTTATGGTAAATTAGCACCAAAATCAAAAGCAGATTTTGCTTTTATTCAACATATGATATACCAATTATCAGATAACGGAACTATGGCAGTAGTTCTTCCTCATGGAGTTTTATTCAGAGGAGCTTCAGAAGGAGTAATTAGAAAATATTTAATTGAAGAAAAAAATTATTTAGATGCAGTAATAGGATTACCAGCTAATATATTTTATGGAACAAGTATTCCAACTTGTATATTAGTATTTAAAAAATGTAGAGAAAATGAAGATAATATTTTATTCATTGATGCATCAAAAGATTTTGAAGCTGGAAAAAATCAAAACAGATTAAGAGATGAAGATGTTGATAAAATTATTGAAACTTATAAAAATAGAGTTGAGATAGAAAAATATTGCCATGTTGCTCCAATGTCTGAAATAAAAGAAAATGAATATAATTTAAATATTCCCAGATATGTAGATACTTTTGAAGAGGAAGAAGAAATAGATATTAAAGCTGTTCAGCAAGATCTTAAAGACATAGATAAACAAATAGCTGAAGTAGATAAAGAACTTAATGTTTACTTAAAGGAATTAGGTTTGGAGGAACTTTAATGATAAAATTAGAATGTGAATTTTCACAATACTTCAGAATGGTTAATAGTGCATTAAGTGATTTTGAATTATATAAAGGTATATTAAGTAATGTTCAGGGAAATGAAAAAGAGATAAAACAAATAAATGGATTTTTATATAATGTTTTAAATTCATTAAAATATTCATTTGTAATGAAAACTGCAAAATTAATAGATAAAAGGGAAGATAAAAGTATATTTAAGTTAATTAACTGTTGCGAAAACCAGAAAGAACAATTTTTAAATGAATTTATTGATGAGTTCTATAATGAAGAAACAAAAATAACAGGAAAAGTTTTAGTAAAAAAAGTAAATGTTTTAGATGATATTAATAATTTTAAATTGGAATTGAATAAATATAGTAAGCAAATAGAAAATATAAAGTCTCAAAGAGATAAAGTTTATGCACATCAAGATAAAAAATACTTTTATGATAATGGAAAAGTAAACGAAGATTTTAAAATAACCTATAATGATATTGATGAAATTTTAAACCTAATATATAAAAATTTAAATATTTTATCTATTGATTATAGTAGAAGAGCGTATTCAAAATTTCCAAGCACAATTGATGAATATTTACATATTATAGAAAGATTATAAAAGACCTTATACAAACATATTTTGCATAAGGCCTTTTTTTAATTGATAGAATTTATTTAATTTTGAAATCTCTAATAGTATTTTTATTTCAAATTGTGACAATACTGATGCAATATAATCCTGCTTTTCTTTTGAATGAACTTTGACTATTATTTTTGAAAATTCCTCTTTATTAATAATAGATGTAGCAGATGTTCCGGCAATACATTTCATATAATTAGATATAGATTCAATTAAGTAATATACATAATTACAATTAAAATTTTTATTAGGTATAATTGCATTTATTTGTTGATTACATGATCCATCAACTTTTAAAATAGCATTTTTACCTATACTAGCTATACATGTAACTAAAACTGAATTTTTAGGAATGAATTTTCCTTTATTTAAACCTTTATCAGTAATTTTAAAAAATGAATCATTAATATCTCTACTGTCATTAATATCTGTTGGAGTTACCCATGTAATATTACCATTATCCCAATAACTATTTATAGACTTTGATGGTGTAGTTCCAGTAACTATTTTACCTATTTCTTTTATTTCTATTTGTCTTAAATTATACTCATTATAAAAATCTCTAATTAGTCCTTTTTTAAATAAAGAAGATACTAAAAAGGCTTATACAAACATAACTTGCATAAGTCCTTTTTTTAGCTGTTGTAATTTTTCTGTTTTTCTAATTTCATATTTTATTTTTTCTTGTAATAAAAGTAGTATATCACCATATTCATTTTGAATATCCAATGTTGGGTATGAAACTTTATATTTTGATATTTGTGGGGCTGTTAATTGTGGAACTCCTGTTGACTCTTGTATTAATTTTAAATTATTAATAGCTTCTTGCATATATATTAAATTAACACTTATTTTGGGAATTAAAACTAATAATCTAACTATAGGATAATATTTTCCTTCTCTTTTTATTGCTTTTCCAATATCACCTCTACCAGTAACAGTAATGGATTCCTCCCCAATTTTATATATGTCACTATATCCATACAACCCATTCATTTCTAAATTATTTGAATATATAGGATAGCAAAATAAAGGAGTTTTTATAAATGAAATATTACTTTTATTTAAATCGCCACCAGCTTTAACATTAAAAATTTCATCTATTCTTTTTTTGTTATATTCATTATTACTATTAAAAATATATTGAGTTTCTAATTTTTTGGTAAATAACTTAAGGTCTTCAATTTTCTTAGATTGTAGCTCTATTTTTTCATCTAATAATGATAGAAATTTTGCTACCTTAAGTTGTTCTTCTTTTCTAGGAATATCAAAATTTAGTTTAGATAAAGAACTTAAATAGACTCCCCCTTGTGCTGAAGAATTGGTCATATTATTTAATTGATTAATTATTATAGGTGATTCTATATACTGTCTAATATAATTGGAATTATTGTTGTCATCAATTCTAATTGTTGCAACACTTCTTTGAAATGCAACTTTTTCATTTTTATATAAAGCTGTTCTTCCAATACTCCCTACAATGGTTAATAATATGTCATCTTTTTTTAATAAATAGTTTTTATATATTTTATTATAATCATCAACAGAAATTTTTCTACAATCTTCAGGAATATTTATTTTGTTATTATTTATATCTTTAGCACTTAGTAATGGAATTCCATTTTCAGAATTTTCGTGTGTCCCATGTGTTCCATCTTTTATTAAAGTTGAAATATCAGATAAATTTCTATATTTATATTCATCATTAAATTCTTTGAATCTTAATTTAGGAACATTCATTTAATCACCACTTTTCAAGTCCTTAAGTTTAATACTTGAAAGGTGATAATTAATTATTCCTATATAATATCCTTGGAAAGGAGAAGAATTTAATGATTATTAAATCAAGAAAGATACTTTACAAGGATTGGATTTATACGTGGCTTATTGAGAAAAAGGATTATATTAAGGAATCTACTTATGCAAATTATTCAAATAATATTTTTAATCATATAATTCCTAAATTAGGTAATTATACATTAAATGAGATTAATCATAAGATTATTCAGGATTTTCTTTTAGAATTATCTAAAAGTGGAAGGAAGGATAATAC
>CAVGYR010000085.1:0-7550 GCA_963633325.1 uncultured Treponema sp. | reverse complement strand
GACAAGTTACTATATAGATAATACTGTATTGTTACCACTATCTATTTTCCAATTAGTCTACACACAATTAATTGGTTATAATTATTATTATGTAAATGGAAAAATTCATGGTTCATTTACAGGTGGGTATAATTATTCGGGAAGTTCGCTTAAAAATGCGACTGAAGAAATTAAAGAACTAAATTACAATTATTTACGTTTATTTTTGAATAAATTTTATGGTTTATCAAAATATAAAGGTTATAATGATCTAACTAATGTTGATACACTCCTTAATAAATATAAAACATCATTATATTCAAGGTCTAAGCGTGAAAATGAAACTGCAGTAAAGAAAATTTTAGATTATGAATTAGATGATTTACATACTGGTGTAATTAATAATTCAATATATCATGGTAATTATGATGTTGAAGTCGGATATAGCCCTAAATATCAAAATTTATCTGATTCACTTAAAAGTTTAGAAAAGCAATATAAACAAAGTGATTTTGGCTCAATGGCGCTATATGACAAAACTACTAATCAAATATTTGGTCAAATTTATCAAGATACAGTTTATTTAAAATTAGACGAATTTAATTATACTTCAAAGAGTTCAAAAATTGATCCATCTAAAATAAATGATGATACATTTACTTTCATGTATTTAGCATTAAATCAATTAAAGTCATATTCATATATTAAAAATGTAGTTATTGATTTAACCCAAAATACTGGTGGAGCTGTAATTTCAGGTCTTGAATTATTATCATTTATGACTAATGATAAAATCGTATGGTCATATGAATCGTTAAATGGTGAATACGGATACGAAGAGGCTATCGTTGATAATGATTTTGATGGTGATTTAACCGATGACGACGCATTCACAAATTACAATTACTACATTGAAATTTCTGATGTTTCATTCTCTTGTGCTAATTTAGTACCTTTTATTGCAAAAGAATACAATTATGCGACTATAATAGGTACAACTAGCGCTGGTGGTATGGGTGTAGTTGATTATGGTGTATTACCTGATGGAACTTATTTCCAATATTCTAGTGCAACTAAATTAAATTGCCATAAAGATCAAAAAAGCGGAAGAAGTTGCGAAGATGGTGTTCTACCTGATATTGTAATTGATTCTAAACAATTATATAATTATGCTTATATGGCTACAAAAATTAATAAATAAACTAAAGTTACATGTCTTTTATAAAGGTGTGTAACTTTTTTAAAATGTAAAGAATTTTGTGTCTTCTTTACTTAGAAATATTAATGTGCTAAAATTAACGCGATTTGAGGTGGGCTATGTTTTCTAAAGGACACATTATTTATTTAATATTAAGTACTCTTGTAATTATATTAGGTCTTTACAATTCAAACAAAATCAAAAATATTAAAAAATTTAAATTTACTTTAGGTTTTGTTTTGTTAATACTTATGATAATCAATCGTTCGGCTCTAGCATATTATGGCAATATTTATACTAAATATAGTCCTAATGTAACAGGTTTTATGATGTTTCCTAACTCATGGTGTTCGATTGCAAGTATTACTATCGCAATATTTTTAATTTTAGATATTCATCATAGATTTATTTGTTTTCCTATTTGGCTTGCAATATTTGGGGGAATTATGGCCTCAATTATGCCTTCATATTTAAATGAACAACCATTTGTTGAATTAGATACTATAACAAGTTTAATCTTCCATTCTTTAATGATATTTTCTGCTTTTTATTTACTTATTAGTAAAGAATATAAACCACAAAAATTTGATTTTTTAGAATTCACATTAGGAATGCTTATAGTTAGTGCAATAGGTATTATTGAAAAATATGATTTTCATTATGAATTTGCGATGCAAATAGATGAACCATTTTACAATAATACAAAATTTTTAGCTATGTTAACTTCAAATTGGACTATCATTTTTGCTTGTTCGATATTTATTATGATTGTTCAAAATATAATCATTAAAGCAGAGAAAAAAACAGAAATTAGAAAGATTGAAGTTTCAAAGATTAGTTTTGCAAAATTAGAAGAAGTAAACAACGAAGTTTAGATTTCGTTTTACAAATCGCATATTTTGGATTATAATAGCGCACATTAAGAGGTCATTATGAGAAAATATTTATCAATATTCTTATCTAGTATTTTAGCAGGATGCTGTATTGCATTTGGTGCTACTGTATATTTAATTAGTGTAAATTTAGGAAGTACGTCAACAGTACCTAACTTATTTAAGTTTTTAGGCGCAACTATGTTTTGTATTGGTTTATTTACAATCATTCACTTTTCACTTTGGCTTTATACAGGCAAAGTTGGTTATGTTTTAGATAATAAACCTATTTATCTAGTTAGTTTGGTTGTTTGTTTTTTAGGCAATGCAATCGGATGTTTCGTTGTATCTTCCTTAATGAAATTGACAAGCCAAGGCGATGCCCTTAAAAATGTCGCAAGTGGTATTGTCGAAGCTAAACTTAATTCTACTCCATTATCTATATTTGTAATGTCTATGTTCTGTGGCGTTATGATTTACCTAGCTGTTGAAGGACACAAGAAGTGTGAATACGCTATAGGCAAAGTATTATTTGCGTTCATGCCTATTATTTTATTTATAATTTGTGGATTTGAACACGTTGTAGCTAACGTATCTTATTTTACATATGCATCAGTATTTTCAGCTAAAGCGTTCGGTTATTTTTGCTTAATGTTTTTAGGTAATGCATGTGGATCAATAATATTTGACGGATTAATTAAAGCTGTTAAATATTTTGCAAGCGAAAAAAAGTAGAAAGTGAGGAAAAGAAGTTAGAAAATAGCTTCTTTTTGTTTTTATGTTTTCATGTTTTACAGATAAAAAATTCTTTAAAAAATTTTTAATGATTGCCCTGCCAGTAATGTTATCAGCTTTTGTAACATTTTTAGTATCTTTCTTAGACAATATCATGGTCGGATTTGTATCAAACGAGGCAGTTAGTGGGGTATACGCATCTAATCAAGTTACATTTGTATTTAATTTAGTTGTGTACGGAGTGTTAGAAGGTGCTGGAATATTTATTCAACAATATCACGGGAAGAAAGATGCAATAAATGAGAAGAAGTGTTTTATTTTTAAAATCTTGTCTCTTTTAATATTTTTAATTATCACCATTCCTCTTTTGTATTTATTTGCAAAATATATAATCATTCTATATACAAAGAGCGATCAAAATTATGAACTTATTTATAGTGAAGCTATGAATTATCTTAATTTAATAATAATATCTTATATTCCGTTTTCGATAGGATATTTATATTCAACTACATTAAGAGAAATAGGTGAGACTAAATATGCATTTTATTCATCTCTAATCGCAATCATAATTAATACATCTTTTAATGCCTTATTTATTTTAACGTTTAAAATGGGTGTTAGAGGTGCAGCTATTGCGACTATAATCGCAAGAACATGTGAAATGTTATTTTTAATTATAATATGTCACACTAAGAAGTTCGATTTCTGCACTCATTTATTGTCTAATTTTAAACTAGATTTTGGTTTATATAAGAAGATTATTAAAAAAGGATTCATGTTATTTATTAATGAAATAGGTTATTCTGTAGGTACGATGTTACAAAGTTTAGCTTTTTCGCAAAGAGATGGTGTTTTAAGCGCGATATCAATACTTACAACTGTTACAAACATTATGACAATTTTAATCCAAGGTTTGTCAACTGCTATTGGGGTAATGGTTGGGCAAGATTTAGGTCAAAATGATTTTGAAAAAGCATGGGATGATAATAAAAAATTAAATTTACTTGCGATGTATATGTGTTTGTTTACTTGTATTGTTTTAGTTTCGACTTCATACTTTATCCCTTATATGTTTAAAGAAGTAGATATAAATCAAAAAGAGATTGCGACTAAACTTATAATTGTATATGCATTAATGTTAGTATTTAATTGTTGGTCTATTACTTGTTATTATACACTAAAAGCTGGGGGAAAAACGCTTTTGACACTAATTTTAGATACTGGCTCTTTATTTATTTTGTACGTTCCTTTTTCATTTTTATTAGCTACTAAAACAAATTTAAATATAATTTATGTCTATTTAATTGTGCGTTCTCTAGATATTTTACGAACTATTATAGGCTTTGTGCTAGTTAATAAAAAAAGTTGGCTTGTTAATTTAACTTTACAAAATAATAATTCATTAGATTAGACCTTTGGTCTAGTCTTTTTTTATGTAAACGTTATCATTTAAAGCTAATATGAATATATTTAGAAATTCATTGCTAATAAACTAACATTAATATATAATAGTCAAAAGGAGAGTGATTTTATGATAGAATTAAAAAATGTTTCGAAATTTTATTCGAATACAAACGGTGTCTCACTCGGATTAAAAAATATAAATTTAAAGTTTTACGAAAATGAAATTGTAGCTATTTGTGGTGAATCAGGTAGTGGTAAATCTACACTATTAAACGTTATTACTAAAATGGATACATTTGATGATGGTGAAATCTATTATAATGGTGAAGAAACTAGTTATTTTGATATCAATGATATGGACTTGTTTAGAAAAAATAAAGTTAGTTTTATTTTCCAAAATTATAATATTATTGAATCATATACAGTTCTTGAGAATGTAATGTTACCACTTAAGATACAAGGAATTGCTTTTGAAGAAGCTAAAGAAAAAGCTTTGAAGGTACTTACGGATGTCGGTTTAAGCAAAAGAATTAATAATAAGGGTAGTGAACTATCTGGTGGCGAAAAACAAAGAACGGTTATAGCCCGTGCACTTGTTTGTGATTCTGAGATTTTAGCTTGTGATGAACCTACAGGAAATCTAGATTCAAAAACAGGAAAAGAAATCATAAAATTATTAAGTGAAGTAGCTAAAGATAAATTAGTTTTAATTGTAACACATAATTTTGACGAAGTTAAAGATGTTGCAACTAGAAAAATTACGGTTAAAGACGGCGAAATTGTTGAAGATATAAGCCTTAAAGAAGTCGAAAAACATGACAAAAAAGAAGAATTAGGCTTAGATGATCATAAGGTTACAAATAAAACTTTATTTAATATTGCGAAAAAGAATTTATTCTCGACCCCAAGAAAAACTTTGTTTATTTCGTTTATCTTATTATTAATTTCGTTTTCATTATTACTAGGAATCGTATTTGTTAAAGATAGTCTCAAAGGCTTTGAGACTGAAAGTCCGTTTACTGCTAAATTTTCTAATATAAATTATGTTGTTAATAACGCTTATAACAAAATGGATTTCTCGACTTTATCCGATTATAAAATTGAGTGTGAGCCTTTTGAATCAACTAATCCTTTCTCAATTTATAGAGATGAAAAGATGGCTAAAGTTCCATTTATTTCAGGAGAAGCTATATATTTAGATCCTGATAATATAAAAGATTATTATCCTGAACAAGGAAGATACCCTGAAAACGATGAAGAGATTTATGCAATATTTCCTACAGACGGATCAACGAATGCGGAAAGAATGTTTGGAAATGATTTATATTTAGCTAGTATGTATGAACGAACAAGCTTCAAATTAGTTGGATATGCATTCTCAAAAGATGTAAAAAGTGGAGTTGTGCTTTGTGGTAATAACAAAGCTAAAATATTTTTACGTTATTCATATACATATAATAATATTTTATTTGCAAAAAATGATTTAATTAAAGATGATTATGACCGCTCAACATCAATGAGAATTTATACGTCAGACAAGAATATGATCGTTATATCTAAAGAATTTGAATCATATAATTTTGAAATAGAATCTATTTCAACAATTTTTGATCGTAGTTACTCTAGAACAGTCAATTTGGATTTAAGTAATTTACCAATTGTTTATACCGATGATTATGATGATGGTATTTATTTAAACGAGGGCTTGATTTATGAAAACACCTGCGAATGTTTTGTATACGGAAATAAAAATAAGGTAAGTAATGCGGCGGCTAAAGTAGGTTGTACATCATTTTATATTTCGTCATATTATGATGATATTGATTTCCAAAGTAATTTAACATTATATTTAACACTTTTAGGTATCATAATTATCATAATATTAGTTTATTTTGTTACATATTTAATTCTTCGTATTGCCTATAAATCTAAAGAACGTGATTATAATATTTTAAGAACTTTAGGTATTACTAAAAAAGATATGAATAAGATTGTATTTAGTGAACTCGAGAGTTTAACACTTTTAATATCTCTAGTATTATTCTTTGTAATTAAAATATGTTCGTTATATATTAATAATAAATTTATTGTTTATTTTAGAAATTTAGATTTTACAATTTTTGCAATTTATTTTGTTTCAGTAATTTTATTATCATATTTCATAATTAGAAGATTTAATAAGAATATGTTTAAAAATTCTGTTAATCAAATATTCAAAGGGAGGGAAAAATAATGATTGAAATTAAAAATTTAAATAAAATTTATAAATCAAATAAATTAGTCTCAATTAATAACACTTCCCTAACTTTACCTGATAAAGGTCTAATTACTTTATTAGGACCTAGTGGTAGTGGTAAGACTTCATTACTTAATGTAATTGGTGGCTTAGATAGTTTTAAAAGCGGAAATATCGATTATGGTACTTATAAAACAGATAAATATTCGATGGGTAAAATTGATGAATTTAGAAATAAAAATATTTCTTATATATTCCAAAATTATTATCTTATAAGTGATTTAACTGTTTTAGAAAATCTAAGATTAAGTTTAGAAATATCAGATATTTATGACAATGAAGAACAAGATAAGCGAATTTTTGAAGCTCTAAACGCCGTAAAAATGTATAAGTTTAGAAAGAAACGTGTAGACCAATTGAGTGGTGGGCAACAACAACGTATTGCAATTGCACGTGCTTTGACTAAAAAAAATAAGTTAATAATTGCGGATGAACCTACAGGAAATTTGGATTCTAAAAACTCTATTGAAGTAATGAATATCTTAAAACATATATCTAAAACTTCTTTAGTACTTTTAGTAACGCACAACGAAACTTTAGCTAATTATTATTCAGATCAAATAATAAATATTAAAGATGGTACTATTACTAATACATTTATACCTAGTGAATCAAGTCTAGATAGTTTAGACAATACAATTTATTTAAAAGATCTAGAGTGTGAAAAAGTAGATAACAATTATAAAATTAATATTTATAATAACGAAAATAATCAGTTTAATTTAGATATTATATTAATTAATGGTACATATTATTTAAAAAGTGATCGCCCAATTAAACTTCTTAAGGATTCAAACTTAACTGTTTTAGACAAACATAAAACAGAAATTAAAAAAGAAGAAATAACTGAAACCAAGTATTCAAATGAAGATTTTAAAAGTGATAAGACTATTTCAAAAAGAAAGAAATTCCATAAAAAATTTATAGATGCCTTAAAAAATGTAAATAAAGTTAAGAAATCAGCTAAATTCTTACGTTTTGGTCTTTTCTTAATGGGTGTAGGTTTTGCATATTTAGTTGGAAGCTTGATTAATGCATTTGAAATTAATGAATCTAATATAAT
>CAVGYR010000084.1:0-7594 GCA_963633325.1 uncultured Treponema sp. | reverse complement strand
CGTTTATAATGACACATTTGTATTCGATAAGCCAAAAGGTAAAACTACAACTACAGAATACAAGACATATGAAAAATACCAACAAGGAATTGCGGAACTTAGGGAATTAATTAGCCTTGTTAACGAAGCTAATGAAACAGATAGTGAAGGAAACTATACACATAGAGATGATCACTTAAAAACAGGTATTTTTATTTGTAATGGATCTTTAAGCGGTAATACAAGCGTTGACGCAAACGAAGATTATGATTCACTTACTTCACCTGCACTACTTGGTTTCTACACTGGTGCTCAATCTAGTTCTTTATCATATGTAGGTACAAGTAAAACTATCGAAGGAAAAAATAAGAACGGAGATACAATAGATTATACAATTAGTGGTGGATCTACTATTGATTCTTTCTTATCTACAATTAAAGAAGTACAAGAATATGTAATGTATACATATAACTTAAGTAAGTAATTAGGGCTCAAATTTGAGCCTTTTTTAAAGGATGTTAATATGGATAAAATTATTGATAAATTAGAAAAAAGTTTAGGAATAAATAAAGATAAAATTAAAGTTGTATTAGATTTATTATCTTCAGGTGCAACTGTTCCTTTTATCGCAAGATACCGTAAAGAACAAACAGGTGCACTAGATGAAAATCAAATTAGAGAAATATATAAAGAGTGGGAATACGAAGAATCTTTAGCTAAAAGAAAAGAAGAAGTAATTCGTTTGATTAACGAAAAAGGCATGTTAAACGATGCCTTAAAAAGCCAAATCGAGGCTTGTTCACGTCTTGTAGAGGTTGAGGATTTATATCTTCCTTATAAAGAAAACAAAAAGACTAAAGGTGCAATCGCAAAAAGCCTTGGTATGGAGCCTTTAGCTAAATATATTGAGACTTGTCCTCTGACAAGTGATATAAATGCGGATGTAACACGATTCTTAAATGATAAGGTGAATGATGTTAATAGCGCATTAGGATACGCTGTAGATATTATTAGAGAAGATATATCTAATAATGCAAATTATAGAAGAATACTTAGAAATAATGTAAAAAGAGTTAGCGATATTCAAACTAAGAAAAAGAAAACTTATACTGAAGAAAATTCGGTTTATGAAAATTATTTTGATTATTCAGAATCAACTTCCTCAATAAAGAACCATCGTATTTTAGCTATTAATAGAGCTGAAAAAGAAGGTGCAATTTCGGTTAAAATTAAAGCTGATGATGAATCTAATATTCTATATTTAACTCGCAAGGTGATATTTAAAGAAACTTCTTATAAGCCTTATTTAGAAGAAGCTATAAGCGAGGCTTATAACAAATTAATATTCCCATCTCTTGAAACCGAGATTCGTAATACTTTAACTGTCATAGCCGAGAAGAGTGCTATTGATATATTTGGTCTTAATTTAAAGAATTTATTATTACAAGCTCCGTTAAAAGGTAAGATGGTATTAGGTGTAGACCCTGCCTTTAGAACTGGTTGTAAATTAGCTGCTATTGATACAACTGGTAAAATGTTAGAGATTGCGGTTATTATGCCAAATGAAATATACCCAGGTTCTGGTGTAAAAGAAAAAGATTTGCAAGAATCAAAAAAGACTTTTGTAAATATTTGCAAGAAATATAATATTGACATTATTGCAATTGGCAACGGTACAGCTTCCCGTGAAACAGAAGCTTTTGTGGCAAACACTATTAAAGAATATAATTTAAGGGCTAAATATGTGATAGTATCTGAAGCAGGTGCTAGTGTATATAGTGCTTCACCACTTGCTCAAGAAGAATTCCCTGATTTAACACTTGAAAAGCGTAGTGCTGTTTCAATTGCGCGTCGTATACAAGACCCTTTAGCCGAACTTATTAAAATAGATCCTAAATCTATTGGCGTTGGACAATATCAACACGATGTTAATGAAAAAGAACTTGATAAGAAATTAACTGAAGTTGTTGTTGATGCGGTAAACGCCGTAGGTGCTGATTTAAATACTGCAAGCGAATCTCTTTTAACATATATCTCAGGTCTTAACAAAAGTACAGCTAAAAACATTGTGGAATATAGAAACAACAATGGTAAATTTAAATCACGTAATGAATTATTGAGTGTTCCTAGGCTTGGTGCTAAAGCATATGAACAATGTGCGGGTTTCTTAAGAATTTATGATTCAGAGAATAAATTAGATGAAACTTCAATTCACCCTGAAAGCTATGATATTACAAAGAAATTATTAAAAGAATTTAATCTTCAAATGTCTGATATTGGTGATGTGGATAAAATAAAGATTCTAAAGGCGGAAAACCTAGATACATTAAGTGCTAAACTAGGAACTGACACATATACACTAAGTGATATAATTAGTGCACTAGAAAAACCAAGAAGAGATATAAGAGATGACTACAAAGCGCCTCTTTTAAAGAGCTCTATTACTAAATTAAGTGATTTAAAAATTGGTGATGAACTTGAAGGAACAGTAAGAAACGTTGTTGATTTTGGCGTGTTTGTCGATGTCGGACTTCATGATGCAGGTCTTTTACATATATCTAAAATGAGTAAAAACTTTATTAAACATCCATCTGAACTTTTAAGCGTTGGTGACGTAATTAAGGTTCATGTTATTGGCATAGATTTAAATAAGAATAAATTACAATTATCATTGATTTAATAAATATAAGGATTTCATGTTCGACATGGAATCTTTTTTACTAAGCAAAGTCAATGTACGAAAAGTGCAAGAACTTGCAAAAAAAGTAGGTGACTATATAGAAATTAAACGTGATTTTTATTTAAATCAATTAATCGAAAGAAAAAATAATGGTTTAGTTAAAGTTGTTACAGGACTTAGAAGATGTGGTAAATCATATTTATTAAATACATTATTTAAAAATTATTTATTAAATAATAATGTGGGTGAAAATCAAATAATTTCTTTTTCATTTGATAATTTAGAAAACATAATGAAATTAGATAAATATTTACCCAATGAAGAAACTTTAATCTATGATAAGAGAGGGAATTACTTAGTCAACCCTAAAAAATTCATATTGTACATAAGTGATCAAACATCGCTTGACAAAAATTATTATTTATTACTAGATGAAATACAACTTTTAGATAAATTTGTTTTAACACTGAATAGTTTTTTAGCACATTCTAATTATGATGTCTATGTAACTGGTAGTAATTCTAAAATGTTATCAAAAGATATCATTACAGAATTTAGGGGGCGTAGTGATCAAGTACATTTATATCCTTTATCTTTTAAGGAACTTTACAATGCTTTAGGCACTACTTTTGATAAAGCATATTTAGAATATGAATATTACGGTGGAATGCCTTATATCTTGAATTTTGCAGAGAAGTCTCAAAAAGAAAAATATTTAAAAAATCTTTATGAAGAGATTTATATTAAAGATATTACGCAAAGAAATGAGATAAAAGATGTGGATTCTTTTAAAAAACTATTAGAGGTGTTAGCTAGCTCTGTTGGTAGCTATACAAATACTACTAAATTAGAAAATACGTTTAAAAGTAATTTAAATATTAATTACTCACATAATACCATAAAGAAACATATCGATTTTGTTAAAGATGCTTTTTTAGTAAATGAGGCCCAAAGATTTGATATTAAAGGAAGAAAATATATCGGTGCCAATTCAAAATATTATTTTACAGATTTAGGAATTCTAAATGCACTCTTAAATTTTAGGCAAACAGAAGTTACTCATATTATGGAAAATATAATTTATAATGAACTAATTATTAGAGGTTATAATGTTGATGTGGGAATTGTATCAATTAACGAGAAAAATAATAATGGTAATTATGTAACTAAACAACTAGAGACTGACTTTGTATGTAATAGAATGAATGAAAAAATATATATTCAATCCGCTTATTCACTTGATACTTTAGAAAAAATGGTTCAGGAAAAAAATCATTAATAAATATTGATGATAGTTTTAACAAAATCATTATTGTAAATGATAATATTTTAAAATATTTAACTGATGAAGGGATAGAAGTTATAAGTTTAAAAGAATGGTTATTAAGTTAAATAGTTAAAAATTTATAATTTATTATTAAAATAGTGTACCATGTCAATATCAATCTTAAAAAAGTTGTTGACATGGTATTTTATCTAATGTATAATAAAAAGGCTTAAAAGTAATTATGTGGCAGTACTCAAGAGGCTCAAGAGGCTTCCCTGCTAAGGAAGTAGACCGGGTAACTGGTGCCAGGGTTCGAATCCCTGCTGCCACGCCACTTTTAAGAAAATAAAAATATTTAAAAATAACTCTTTACATTTAAAATGTTTGGTGTTATAATAATTAAGCAAGTTGCAAAACTTGAATGGCGCGTTGGTGAAACGGTTAACACACATGCCTTTCACGCATGCATTTATGGGTTCGAACCCCGTACGCGTCACCATTTTGAAATTAATGTCTGGTACTTAGGTATCAGATTTTTTTATTATATTAATAAATACAAATAATATTATAGAAGAATATCTATATTGAAATAGTGTATTTTTGTTATAGAAATTTATTCTCCACTCCTATGTGAAACAAATTCAAGTAAAATGTTGCACATATTAATTCGTTATGTTAGAATTTATGTGTATCAAAATAGTGATTATAGTTTCACATATTAGGAGGATTAATATGTCTAATGTTGCAGAATTATTACATGAACAAGAAATGTTAAAATCTAGAATAAATAAAATGATATATGGATCGATTGAGATAAGAGAACAAAACGATAAAAAATATATCTACGTCCATTTCCGGGAAGAAGGAAAGTCTACCTCAAAATATGCCGGTGAATATAGTATAGAATTAAGCAATCTTATTTTAGAGAATAATAAAATAGTTAAAGAATACAAAAAAAGATTAAGAGAAATAAATAAAGAATTAGGGGTATTACAATATAAATCGTTAGAATTAACGGACAAGGTTAAGATAAATATTGATCTAGCAAGAAGAAATCTAGTTGATTCTATATATAAACAAGCTATGTTAGAAGGTGTAGCTACTACCTACTCTGATACTGAAACCATTGTTAATGGTGGTAAAGTAAAAGACATGACTGCAATTGACGTTTCTAAAGTTGTTAATTTGAAACATGCATGGGAGTTTATATTAAGTGAGGGTGTTATTTCTTATCCTACAAATTATGCAATTTTATGTCAAATTAATGAAATAGTTGAAGAAGGGTTTTCATATACTGCCGGAAGAATAAGAAGTGTTCCGGTTTCAATTGGGGGTTCAACATATATTCCTCCACTACCATTTGAGCCACAAGTTAAAGAAGATTTGTCAATAATATTATCTAAAGATTCATCATATGATGTTTCAATTGAGTTGTTACTTTATGTAATGGAAAAACAATTATTTTTAGATGGTAATAAAAGAACGGCAGTAATATTTGCAAATCATTATTTAGTTAGTAGAGGTATTGGTCTTATTGTAATACCGGCAGAACTAGTAGACGAATTTAAAGAACACTTGATAAATTATTATGAAAATGATAATCAAGCAATAAAGGAATTTTTGTATAATAAGTGTTTAACTAAAATATAAGCTTGATGTATTTTTTTTGTTTCTATACAATTTATATTTAAAATGATAAAATATAAACAGGTAAAAATTATGAATGCATTAATTGTTTATAATCCTTTCTCGAGGAAAAATAAAATTGAAAAGTATAAAAATTACATAATTAATTCATTAAAACAAAAATATGAAACGATAGATTTTTATAAGACCCATGGTGTTAGAAGTATAACGGAATATGTTAGTGAAAACATTAATAAATACGACTTACTTATTGTATCAGGTGGAGACGGTACGATTAACGAAGCTATATGTGGCGTCTTAATGGCAAAGTCAAAAGTTTGCATACATATAATCCCATCAGGAACAGTAAATGATTTTGCCCATTTGATGGGATATAAAAAGAGTATAAAGAAATCTATTAAGCAAATATTAAACAATACATCGGCATTAATGGATGTATGTAGAATAAACGATAGGTATTTTACGTATGCGGCGGCAGCTGGTAAATACACAGATGTATCATATACGACTCCTCGTGGTTTAAAGAGAATAATTGGCCCTCTTGCCTACTTAGTACACGCATCTAAGCTTTTCTTTAAAAAAAGAAAGATGGAGCTAGAAATTATTACTAATGGTACTAAAATAAAAGGGACTTATTACGTTATCTTTTTATTAAACACAAAGCGTGTGGCTGGTTTTATGGTTAATAAAACTAATACATTTAAATTAAATGATGGTTTAATTGAATTAGTTTTAATATCTAAAGCGAAAATTACTTGGCCTCGTTTAGCTAAATTTTTCTTGTTAGGAAATTTATCTAAAAAAGGTATAACTGCAATTTCTACAAATAATGTTAAAATCGTATCTAAAGAAAGTCTTGCAATAAATACAGATGGTGAATTAGCATTTAATGATACTGAGATTAATATTAGTGTATTGAGCAAAGCAGTCAATTTTAGTATAAGCCAAAAAACAAAAGATAAATACTTCATATAAAAAGAGCATAATAATATGTCTTAAAATTTTAAGATATATTAGGAATTATGCTCTTGTTTGTTTTTTAATTTCTCTAATTTCTTTTTGCTCTTTCGGATCATCTTATCTACGCCGTATTCGTAGTGCGCAGACCTTTTATCCGCAATGCACAATATAACACCAATTCTTGATGTCGGAATATGAAAAAGAGTCAAAGGCCACATATGGCTTCTGATAGCTTTAGCCTCTACTCTCGTAAGTCCGAAATCCCTCATTGCGTTTTCCATTGCAGTTTTCGGATGCGTGAATCCGTGAGGGCGTTTGTGACCTTTCTTGTGCCAATCGTATAAATAGTAGTCATGAAGTAAACATACTTTAATTAAAGAAGAAAGATCAATATTTTTATTGATACACATTTTATATGCAATATAGGCTACACTTATAGAGTGCCTATATACAGTGTGATCCGCATGGTGGATAAATGATTTTAATTGTTTAAAGTTGTCACTTCTAATGATAGGGCTAGCTAGAGATAAAAATTCCTTCATGGCAGGTACTTTTTTAACTTTTTTCATATTAGCCTCTTAAATATTTTATGGATTTTTCTAAATCAGATTTCGATTTAACTTCGATAACAATATATTCAATTTTATCTTTAACATCATTATAAATCTTTTTAATATCTAAGAATCCTTCACCTAATGCAAGGTGACATTTTTCATGTGTTGAATCATGAAAATGCATCTCTTTAAATCTATCCATGTGTTCATAAAAGAATTTATTTAAAAAGTTACCACTTGTGACATCGTGTCCGATATCATAAGTGAAATAAAAATTCTTTTTAAGTAAATTGAAGGTCTTAAGAATAAAAGGAAGGCTTTCGATATTTTCAAATACATAATCCACTTTGTATTTGTTACAATAATATTTAATCATATTTACATTTATAATTAATCTATGAATATAGTCTTTAAAATATAAATTATAAATATAATTTTTGTTCCCAGAAACTGTAACAATAGGCCCGATATTTAAATGGAAGTTTACTTGTTTAACGTATGTATGGG
>CAVGYR010000083.1:0-7629 GCA_963633325.1 uncultured Treponema sp. | reverse complement strand
TTCATTAAATTTATTGCCTCCATAATATCCTTTCTCATGATAAGCACCTCCATAGCTATATCATAAGAAAAAGTGTTGAATTTGTCCAACATTTTTTCGTTGCCATTTTTCAACACTTCTATGATACCATTTACAAAAAATTAAAAGACTAGCATAAAACTAGTCTTTTAATTAATTATTTTCATCAAAGAAATCTATTTTCTTAGGTTTTTTCTTTAATATTGTTGTATTTTTAGTTTTTTTAACAATACTATTTTCAGTTTCGTAAACTATTTTTTCATTATCTACTGTTTGTTTATCTTCTCGAGATTCAGTTTTTTCATTTGTATTATCATTTGTTGTATCGTTTAAAGCCTCTAAAGCAAGAATTTTGTCTAATTCATCAAATACGTCATTATTTTTTGTCGCTTTAATAGGCTTATCATCGATAGAATCATAATCATCAAAAGATGTTTCAATTTCTTTTGTATCAAGAAGATAATCATCACTTACATTTTCATCAGTGTTTTTAGGCTTATTAACAAACATCTTTAATGGTTCACCTAAACCATCTTTTAAAATGTTAGTGCCAATATCTGCCACATTATATTTTAAGTCAAATGCATTAATTAAATCATTAGCTGAATCATATAAAATATTGATAGATACTTGTTCTTTATATTGATTAGGAGATAGTTTTTTAATATCATAAATTAATACAGGATTTGTCTTAATTAACTTAATTTCTCTTTCACCACTTCTACCTCTTTGTGATAGATAAATTGCATCTTTATCACTAGGATTTAATAGTGGAATACGTTTTATAGTTGCACGATTAGTTAAAAGTAATATATCATCGTTTTTATTTGCATAAACTGCACCAACTAATGAATCGCCTTCTTTCAATTTTTGTGCTTTAATACCACTTGCATTTTTACCATATAAAGGAACATCTTGGCTACGCATACGAAGTACTTCTGCGTTTTGTGAACAAGTAATTATTTCACAAGGATTATTTGTAATATCAACGCTAACAACTGTATCTCCGTCAGCTAATTTCATACATTTAACTTCTTTAGTGAATCTAGATACATTAAATTCTTGGATTAAACATTGTTTAATTAGATTTTGTTTACTAGCAATTAAAACATTCAAATGTTCGTTGAAGTCTTTAATAACAAAATAGTTAATAAATTCTTCACTAGGATCAATTTGGCAAATATTATTTAAAAATTCACCTCTGTCACGAAGTTTACATTCATCAATTTTATAAATAGGTATATATACAAAATTACCTTTATTAGTAAATCCTAGAAGTGTATCTTTTGTAGATACCTCTTCTTCAATAATAATTGCGTCTTTTTCGCCTAAAGTATTTACGTTACTTGCGTTATAAGCTTTTGGTGTAACACGCTTTAAATAACCTTTTCTAGTTGCAATCAACATTACTGTTTCATCAAGAACTAGGTTAGATTCATCGATAGTTAGGTCTGTAATTTCGTCTTCTATAACAGTTTTTCTAGGTTGACTAATCTTATCGCTAATTTCTTTGAGTTCATTTTTAATTACTTTTAGTAAGTTTTTCTCACTAGATAAAATCTTATCATAACCTTCAATATTTTTAATTAATGTATTGTGTTCGTTATGAAGTTGTGTAACATCAGTATTAGATAAACGATACAATTGCATTGCAAGTATTGCATCTGCTTGAACTTCAGAGAACTCAAATTTTTTGATTAATTGTTCTTTAGCATCTTGTTTGTTTAGCGCCGCACGAATAGTTTTAATAACATCATCTAATATCGAAACCATCTTAATTAAGCCATCAACAATGTGAAGACGATGACTATCTTTAGCTTTTAAGAAATTAGTTCTATTTGTGACAACATCTTTTTGGTGGTCAATATAAGCTGACAAAATTTCTAACACACCTAAGCGTTTAGGACACATATTATGTATTACAACCATATTATATTTAATATTAGATTGTAAGTTAGTATTTTTGAATAAATATTTTATGATTGCGTCTGTATTTGCGCCTTCCTTAAGGTCGATTGAAATACGTAAACCTTGTCTATCAGTTTCATCACGGACTTCATCAATCCCATCAATTTTATGATCGATTCTTATTTGTTCAATCTTTTCTACAGTTTTTTGTTTAATTGTATCAAAAGGAATTTCTGTTACAACTATTCTTTTTCGCTTTGAATCAATATCTTCGATACTATATTTACTTCTAACAACAACAGTACCACTACCAGTTAAAAAGGCTTCTCTAATGCCTTCTTTTCCCATGGCAATACCACCTGTAGGAAAATCAGGTCCTGGCATAATCTTAAGTAATTCATCAATAGATAAATTTGGATTATCAATTTTAGCGATAGTCGCATCTACAACTTCTTTCATGTTGTGTGGGGGAATATAAGTTGCGTATCCTGAAGATATACCCATTCCGCCGTTTACTAAGATATTAGGAAATCTAGCAGGTAAAACAATAGGTTCTTTTTCCTCACCATCGAAGTTGTCGATCATTTCAACGGTCTTTTTTTCGATGTCTTGTAACATGTAATCGGCATCTTTTGACAAACGACATTCTGTATAACGGTTAGCCGCAGGACCGTCGCCATCAATAGACCCGTTGTTACCTTGTAAATCTACAAGACAAACACCCATTTTCCATGATTGAGACATATGAACTAGGGCTTCATATATTGAAGAATCACCATGAGGGTGATATTTACCCATAACGTCACCAACAACTTTAGCACATTTTTTATAAGGTGATGTACTAGTAAGCTTTAGTTGTTGCATACCATACAAGATTCTTCTTTGTACAGGCTTTAAACCATCTCTTACATCAGGAATGGCACGTTCTTGAATAATAGCTTTAGAATAACGCCCGAATCTATCACCCATTACGTCTTCAAGTCGTTCATGTTGGAAAGTTTCTTCTTCAAACTGATTTAATTGGTCAATAATATCTTTTTTCTTTGCCATATTAGATTACCTCCCCATTTAAATCAAGTTTATCAATTTCATATTCATCTTCAAGAGAAAATTGAACGTGATTTTCAAGCCAAGTACGACGTTTAGCCGCATCGTCACCCATAAATAAATCAATTTCTCCTTCAGCTTCATCAAAATCTTCTAATGTGACTCTAATTAAAGTTCTAGTTTTAGGATTCATTGTGGTATCCCATAATTGTTCAGCACTCATTTCACCAAGTCCTTTAAAACGAGAAATTAGAGTTTGATCCTTATTTAAATTTTTCATTACTGCGCTTAGTTCGTCTGTAGTATATGCATATTTAGTAAATGTATTCTTTCCACCTTTGTTTGTGACTCTAAAAAGAGGAGGAACGGCTAAATATATTCTACCATCTTCAATTAATGGACGCATATATCTAAAGAAGAATGTAAGTAATAGGATTTGAATATGGGCTCCATCATCATCCGCATCGGTCATGATGATAATTTTTTTATAATTACATTTTTTTAAATCGAATTTATCCCCGTAGTCAGCTCCAATTGTGTAGATCATAGTCGCAATTTCTTGATTACCTAAGGCGTCGTCCTCGTTAGCTCTTTCAGTATTTAATACTTTACCACGAAGAGGCAAAATAGCTTGGAACATTCTATCTCTACCACTTTTAGCACTACCACCGGCTGAATCTCCTTCTACTAAGAATAATTCATTAATTTCTTTATTCTTACCTTGAGCAGGAGATAATTTTCCTGATAAATTAATTTCTTTTTTATCTTTTTTATCAAGTCTAATTTGATTTCTAGCTTTTCTAGCTGCTTCACGAGCTTTAGAATTTTTAATAGCTTTTTCAACAACGCCTTCAGCTAGAGCTTTATTGTTGTGCAAATAATTCATCAAATTATCATATAAAATGTTTGAAACAGCTGTTTTAGCACTTGGTGTACCTAAACGACCTTTTGTTTGACCTTCAAATTCAAGAACACTTTCTTCAACACGAACAGATACAATAGCCATCAAACCACAGCGTAAATCGTTTCCATCAAGATTATCATCTTTTGTACTAATTAAATTAAATTTACGTGCAAAATCATTAAAAGCACGAGTTATAGCCATTTTGAAACCAATTTCGTGGCTACCGCCGTCCATTGTACGAAGATTATTCGCAAAAGAAATTAAATTTTCATCAAATCCTGTTGTATATTGCATCGCAATTTCAACACCAATAGGACCTTCAACCCCTTCAAAGAAAGCGACTGGTGCCATTACTTCCTTATTTGCATTTAAATCACTTACATATTGTTCAATACCATTTTCAAATAAAAATTCATCTTTTTTATTTTTATTATGATCAATTAAAATCATCTTTAAGCCTTTAATTAAATAAGCGCCTTCTTTTAAACGTTGTTTAATTGTATCATAATTAAAAATTACTGTCGAAAATATAGTAGGGTCAGGCTTAAATGTTACTTCAGTACCAGTTTTTTTAGTTTCGCCAATTTCTTTGACGTCATGTATTTTTTTTCCACCATCTTTAAATTCAATACAATACATCTTCCCGTCACGCGAAGAAACTACTTTCATATAAGTAGATAAAGCATTTACAACCTTACCACCTACACCATGTAAACCACCAGATACTTTATATCCGCCTTCTTGACCAAATTTACCACCAGCATGTAACATTGAATAAATAACTTCAAGAGAATTTTTGCCTGTTTCGTGATTAATACCAACAGGAACACCTCTACCATAATCGGTAATAGTTACACTACCATTTGTATTTAATTCAACTTTAATTTCTTTACCATATCCTGCAAGAGCTTCATCGATTGCATTATCTACAATTTCCCAAATTAGATAATGAAGACCACGCGAATCTGTAGAACCGATATACATACCAGGTCTTTTTCTTACCGGATCAAGTCCTTTTAAGACTTCAATCGTATCAGCATTATATTTATTTGTTGCCATATACTCACTCCGTTCTAAATTACATAAATTTATTTTATCATAAATAAAAACTAAATTTAATATTTTTTTGTGTTGTTGATAATTTTCTTTTTTAATAATATAATTTTATAAGTAAAGTGGTGATTTTATGATCTTGTTTAGTACGTTAAGTAACGTTTTATTTTCAATATTATTTCTAATTTTAGCCTATCTTGTAGGCGCTATCCCTTTTGGTTTAATATTTGGTTTAGTATTTAAACATCAAGATATAAGAAAACTAGGAAGTGGAAATATCGGTAGTACAAATACGATAAGAAATTTTGGTCTTAAAGTAGGTATTCCTGTTTTTATTCTTGAAGTTCTTAAAGGTTCAATTGTCTTATTACTTGTTAAATATGTTTTTGACGGAAGAATTTTTACAAATTATGTACCTATAATATTTTATGGGTTTGCGTCAGCTATAGGACATTTATTCCCTGTCTATATTAAATTTAAGGGCGGTAAAATAGTAGCTCCTAGTTTAGGAATATTGCTTGCATTAACTCCTGTTTCAGGTCTTTCATGCTTAATTATATTTTGGATATGTGTTATCTATATTGGTTATGTATGTATCGGATCTTGTGCAGCTGCTTGGTGGGCAATTATAATTTGTTGGATTCAGTTCTTCTTCGGATTCACTGATAAAAACGGATTTTTAATGTATATATGGGGTAAACCAGAACTAATAACTTGTATTGTTTATACATTGCTTGGTTTCATAATTACAATTAGACATAATTCTAATTTCAAAAGATTAAAACAAGGAACTGAAAATAAATCTAAAATTTATATGAAAAGAATGAATAAAAAAACACAGAACAAATAAAAGTTCTGTGTTATTTTTTTACCTTTACGATATCAACTAAATGTGTTGAAGCCCCTAATAAGTCTTTGCGCTCACAAATAGATAACTGATATTTAATAAATAATTCATAATCTTCTTCACTAAGTTTATTAAGGTATGGTCTTATATAGTTACTTGCGCCGTCGGAAGCTATAATTTTTTCTCTAATTAATCCTAATTCTAAATTATATGAATCTATATCTTCTATTCTTACCATTGAATATAGATCACCTTCGTGATTTATCATATGAAAAGTTTCATCAATTTGATTTTTGTTTAGAGCATCTCTAATATTATTTTTCATAAAACCATAAGTTATAATTGCATAATCATTCATATAATATGAGGTAATTATATGTCCGTCATTTTTGCAAACACGTTTAGCTTCTAAAAGAGCTTGAATCTTTTCTTCTCTTTTTAACAAATGGTACATTGGACCGAATAATAAGACAACATCAAACTTATTATCTTCAAGCATTGACAAGTCAAGCGCATTACCTAAAATAACATTTGCATTAGGACATTTCTCTTTAAATACATCGATATTGTGCTTAACTAATTCAACACTTGTAACATCATATCCTCTGTTAATTAAATCAATACTATAGGCGCCTGTTCCTGCACCGACGTCTAGTACTTTTTTAGTTAAATCATTGTTTAAAACGTCTAAAATATATTTTCTTGAAACAATAAATTCAACGTTACCATGACGGGTTTTAAGACGATGATCTTCGTCAAAATGATTATAATAATCATCAAGTAATGATATTTTAGTATTAGTTCTTTGAAAATTCATAATTTTACCTTCTAACTAGAAAAAAAAGACTTAAAAAAGTCTTATTTATTTTCTTCCATTGATTTCATTATTGCACGTACTTGTTTTTCACTTGGAGTACGTCCCATTTGACTCATCATTGCACGAACCATTTTTTCGTTCATTGGTGGATTTTTCTTTAATTGTTTCTTAAATACAGCTTTAGAGATAAAAAATCCTGCAACAAGACCTACAATTAGAGGCACAATAATCATTCCGGCTATTGAACCACCAGTTACATCGACTAAAAACATAAAAGTTTACATCTCCTTTTTAAAAGTCTATAAATATTTTACACAAAAAGAAATTATTAATCAATTATTAAATATTTAAAATCTTGAAATTAAGAAGTAAATAATGGTATAATAAATGTATCAAGGAGGATTTTACTAATGCCTAGAAAAGTAACTGATACTTGTATCCAATGTGGTGCTTGTATTAATGAATGTCCAGTTGGTGCAATCTCTGAAGGAGAAACACAATCAGTAATTGATCCTGAACAATGTATCGATTGTGGTGCTTGCCAAGGAGTTTGTCCAGTTGAAGCTATCATTGAAGAATAATATTGAGGTCGTTTGACCTCTTTTTATTTTTCAATGAGTTCAAAAATAGAAAAATATTCTTCTTTACTTACTACTAAATGGTCTATCAAATTGATATCTACGTTATTTAGTGCTAATAACAGTTTTTCAGTAGCTTCGATATCGTTTTCACTAGGCATAGTGTCACCAGACGGATGATTATGGGCAATAATTACACTTACACTATCAAGTTCTAAAGCTTTTTTAACAATATTTCTTATCGGGAAAACTATATTATTAGGGTTTCCTCCTTTTATTTCTTCTAGAAATATTACATGGAGTTTAGCATTTAGATAACAAATAAATATGTGTTCTACTTTTAGGTTTATTACATATGGTTTAATTAACTGATAAAATTTATTTTTATTATTAATTATTATGTCTTGTTTTAAAGTCCTGCTAGCCCTCTTGAACAATTCAAGACTTGAAATTATTG
>CAVGYR010000082.1:0-7772 GCA_963633325.1 uncultured Treponema sp. | reverse complement strand
ATGTAATAAATTTTTATTATTTAAGTTCGAATAACGATACATTAACTGTCTCTAGTTTTCAAGATGAAAGTGCATATAAAACACTTGGACTTGTTTGCGAAGATGATGATGTTAACAACATATCTTTAATACAAAGCGAATACTTAGAAACTAATGTTTTATATTTATTATTAAAATATAACGAAACAAATATAAATAAATTATTTGACTATAATAGCGCTGTTTTATTTGAAACGGTATATTTCATTGATGATATCGAATTCTACTTAGAATAGGAGGCAAAGATGAAAAAGAAAATTATATATTTAGCCTTAAGTACTCTGTTTGTTTTTATAACTACTATAAGCTCTGTATATGCCTGGTATATTAATAGTTTTGATTTAGAAACTGATGATTCTGTTAAACTAAGTGCAAACAATTCATATTTTGGAGGCGGAGACGGTACTAAGGATAATCCGTATTTAATTAAAACATCTAAACATTTATATAATTTGGCGTGGCTCCAAGATTTAGGCTATTTTGATTCTAAAGTTTATTATTTTGAATTAAAAAATAATATCGACATGTCGTTACTAAAAAAAGACGGAGTAGAGTCTCCGATTCCTACTATTGGTATCGATACTCATCCTTTTAAAGGCAATTTTAATGGAAATGGATATAAAATTGATAATTTATTAATTACAACATCATTTCCTGAATCGAATAAAAAAGTAATTAAACCAAGTAAAGCTATTTTAGATAAACATACAACTGACACCATAAATAATGGTGAAATTATTACAAATTACAATGGATTGTTTGGATTAACAACTACGGAAGACGGATCTGGCATATCTAATTTTGTAATAAGTAATGCAAGTATAGTATCTAGTAAAAATATTTTAGTAGGATTTATTTGTGGATATGTAAACATTTCTTTAGAAAATGTTTTAGTCGCTAGCTCAAACATGAGTATATCAAAAGATGTTTCTTATATAAGCTCTTACACAGTATTATCTAAATATGGAATAATAGGCGATAAAGGAGAAACTATTTCTTGGGGAGAAGACAATACTAATACTTGGGGAGGTACTATTGACTTTTATGATATTCAAAAAAGATTAACATATATGGTTAATGGTAATTATAACACGCAAACAATTGGTTCATTTGATGTTAGAAATTATGGTAATGAATTAATTACGCAATATTTTAAAGGAAGTTTTGAAGAACCTTCTTATTCATGTATTGAATATACCTCCTTGATTCCTATTAATATTACAAACGATATAGAATCAAGTTATTATACTCAAAATACAAGTGAACAAATAAACGAAAATACTAACAATGGTTATATTGTTGGTACAAATTCGAAATCAACAAATTTTACTGTTCAAACAAGAAAAATAAATTATAATGATTATAATGTATCAAATTCATTTAATTCAAAGAATTTATACGAGACCTATACTAATACAAATCAATCTAGCAATTTAAGTCTTTTGACAATTAAACCGACAAAAGATAATTCATCAAATATTTATCAAATAAATGATGAATATAATACTTCTACAAATTTGATCGATAGTTCTCTGTCTCGCGATACTTATAAAAATTTAGGATTAAATAAATATTCTAGCATTAGAGAAAATTTAAATAATATTTATTCAAGTTCAGCGGTTAAAGATAATACAATGCTAAATTATTATTTAAGATGGGGATCTAATTTTGACATTAATTCTGAAACTGCAATCTCTAATTGGCCAACTTTTACAGGCAAAGCGATTATAAACGGTGTTTCTTATGATTCTTATGAGTTTTTACGAGCCTCAATTAACTTTACTTCTAAAGAACGAGGTGTGTTCGCATCTATATTCACTCCTTGGGGAGACTCGGCAACAAATTTTGTAATGAATGGATTAATCGATGTTACACGTGATAGCAGTGGTAAAGTAGAGAAAAAATTAAGAATCGATAAGGTATATACTGATAATAATGGCTTAATTAAATATGTTTATTCTGATAATTCTACTAAAGTTGAGTCAGAGTATAACGAAAATAATGAAACATTAGCTTACAGCTTTAGCAATTGGAATGTCAAAATGTCTAAAAATTTATTCGCATTATATTATTGTGAAATACCATTAATGGTCGGGGATTATGCGTTTGGAAGGTGTGATTTATCAAGTGGCTATGCAGGATGCACATATAATTATATTGATATAGGAGCTAATAGTAGTGAAACTACAAGTGGCACAAAAATTGAAAATATTGACTACACTTATATAAATTTAGAAAATGTTAGTGGATACGCAATTATAACTGATGATTCTTATACATTGTCAAATGCACGTTTTGTAGTTTATGCAAGTGAAACTAGTGATTTGTATTTTAGTGTTTTTAGATCTATTTTAAATGGAAATCTAGTTTATTATGCATTTATCGGAAATAATACAATTGAATCAAGTAATGCGAGTAAAAAAGATTCGATTGATGACTTGCATGATTAAAAATAATTTATTTTAATCAAATTATAATATAAAAATAATGAAATTGTTTTCACATATTTTTCCTATAATTCCATATTATAATAATAAAGGTGATATAAATGAACGTATTATTTTTTCTTAAACCAAAACCTATTATTGTTTACCTAGAATATAATTATTCAATGAGACAAGCTCTTGAGGTAATGAAGAACAGCAAATACACTAATTTACCAGTAATAGGTAAGGACGGAGAATTTTTATATACATTATCGGAATCAGATATTTTGTTTCAAATTATGAAAGATAATGATTTTTCGATGAGAAGAAGTGAGAAAATAGATATTTCTGATCTTGAACGTGTAAAAGAATACAAGACAATATCTATTAATAATAATATTGAAGATTTAATGGATCTTGCAATTGAACAAAATTATGTACCTGTTGTAGATGATAGAGGTAAGTTTATTGGAATAATCACAAGAAGATCTATTATCGATTATTATGCTAAACAAAAACAATAAAAATAAAAGTTAATTACATTGTAACATTCACTTTGTAATTAACTTTTTTATTCTCGCTATATATTTATTTTTTTTGATAATTCTTTAAAAGCTTTGTCGTACTTTTTACAATTTTTTTTTGATAATTCTTCGAAAGTAGCACTATCAACATACTCTATTTCACTAGATTTTATAAAATCTAAATTTTTAGTTTTCAAAACATATTTAATAAATTGATTGAAGGCTTCTTCTAGTGTCAAACCAAAATGCGCAAATAGTTTTTCGGCTTCAACCTTATCTTTTTCTTCCATTTCTAAATTAATATTAACCATACTTATACCTCTAAACATATTATATCAATAGAATAAGTTAATTTAAATGAATTTAAATAAGTTTAACTATTTATTATTTTCAAAAAGGCACTTGAAAAAAATATATAAAAATGCTAATATAAGTTATCGAAAGTGTGAGAAGGGTTGACCTTCTCACCTTTTTCACGCTAGGAGGCGATATTATGTTTGATTTAAATATTGTAAGAGATATTGCGGGTGAATTTATAAAACAACATGAAGATTTTAAACTTTACGATGTTTTATGGGTTAACGAATTTGGTTATCAAATATTACAAGTCTTACTTGATAAAAAAGGTGGAATTAATTCAGACGATTTAGCTATTGCAAATGATTATATTTCAATACGTCTTGACAAGTATGAAAGTGAATTACCTACAAATTATATGCTTGAGGTTTCAAGTCCTGGCGCTGAAAAGCCTTTAAGAAATGCAGAAGAAGTTTTAGAAAGTGTCGGCGAAAAAATATTCGCAAGAACTGATAAAGAAGCTTTTGAGGGTAAACTTATTAGTTTTGAAGGCGACGAATTGACAATACAAATAAATGTTAAAGGACGAATTAAAAAAGTTAAAGTTTTATATTCTTTAGTAAAAGAAATTAGACTTAGCGTATAATTAGGAGGAAAATATTATGGTAAACAAGAATATGTTTAAACAAATCCATGAAATTGCGGAAAAAAGAGGACTTGAATTTGAAGAAGTTCTTAATTTATTCGGTGATTCATTAGCTGCTTGTTCTAAAAAGCTAGATCCTGAAAAAACAGGTACAATTAAGGTTAGATTTAATGTAGACGCAAACGAAATTTATGTTGAAAGATTATTTAAAGTAGTAAGTGCATTAAGTGAAGACCAAAGTGAAGTTGAAATTGCAGAAATCTTACTTGAAGACGCAAAAAAGATTAAAAAGAGTGCTAAAGTAGGCGATGTTATCGTTGAAGATATCTCACTTAAAGATCCTAACTTCTCAAGAAATATTATCAAATCTATCGGAGATACATTCAACTCTAATTTAATTAATTTAGAGAGAAGAAAAACTTACGAATATTTCAAAAATTATGAACATGAAATGATTACAGGAACTGTAATTCGTGTTCAAGAAAATAAAAAGAATGATAAGATTACTACTATCTTTGTCATTGATTTAGGAAAAGGTACAACTGCATATTTATCTGAAAATGATTTACTTCCTAACGAAAACTTATATGTAGGTGAAAATATTTCTGTATATGTAAGAGAAGTTAAAGAAGATACTAAGGGACCACGTGTTTCAATTTCTAGAACTGATAGAAATTTAATCACTCGTTTAATGGAAAACAATGTACCTGAAATTAAAAATGGTACAATTGTAATTAAGGGTATTGCCCGTGACCCAGGTAACAGAACAAAGATTGCTGTATACTCAACTGATCCTAAGGTTGATCCTGTAGGTTCATGCGTAGGTGAAGCAGGTAGTCGTATTAATGCAGTTGTAGATGCACTTAACGGTGAAAAGATTGATATTTACAAGTGGAGCGAAGATCCTGAAGAACTTGTACGTGAAGCTTTAAAGCCAGCTTCTGTAACAAGAGTATTCTCTATTGACACAGAACACAAATTTGCTCAAGTTGCAGTTCCTGATAATCAATTATCTCTTGCAATCGGTAAAAATGGACAAAATGTTCGTTTAGCAGTACAATCAAGTGGATGGAAGATTGATATTAAATCTACTCAACAAGCTCTTGATGAAGGTTTAATGCAATTATAGGTGATCTATGAAAGAAAGAAAACCTGTTATTAGAACATGTGTTTTAACACATGAAGCACTTGAAAAAAAGGACTTACTTAGAATAGTTAGAAATAAAGATGGAGTTGTTAGTGTCGATTTAACAGGTAAAGCTAATGGAAGAGGAGCTTATCTAAAAAAAGATAAAGCTGTAATTTTAAAGGCTCGTGACACTAAGATTCTAGATAAAAAACTTGAATGTAAGGTTCCTGATGAAATTTATGTAACTCTTACGGAGATTGTAGATGAATCTAAATAATTTAGGTTTAATAAATAAGGCGCGTGGACTTATTTGTGGTGAAGACAAAGTCGTAGAAAAATTAAGAGATGAAAAAGTCTACTATATTTTTCTTGCGAAAGACTCAGGAAAAAACACGCTTAAAAAAATTAATGATAAAGCCTCATTTTACAATGTATCAGTTAATCTAGATTATACTAGTCTTGAATTATCTCAAGTATTAGGAAAAGAAAACGTACATGTAGTAGGTATTACGAATAGAGGTTTTTTAAAAATTATAGAAAAGTAGGTGATTTTATTGGCAAAAAAGAATAAACAAGCGAATACTCGTGTATCGAATATTCCACAAAAAGAAGCCAACAAAAACTCAAAGGGAGTTTTGATTTACAAGGAAGGAATGTCGATTAAAGACGTTGCGGAAGGACTAGGACAACCTATCGCTCAAATTATTAAGAAATTAATGATGTTAGGCGTTATGGCAAATCAAAACCAAACAGTAGATAGAGAAACTATCGAACTTATTGCCTCAGAATTTGGCGCTACATTAAAGGACGAAGTTGTAACAGATGTAACAAGATTCGATGAATTCAAGATCGAAGATGAAGAATCTACATTAACTAAGCGTCCTCCTGTAGTTACAATCATGGGTCACGTAGACCATGGTAAAACAACACTTCTAGATTATATTAGAAGTTCTCGTGTAGCAGCTGGTGAAGCTGGTGGTATCACTCAACATATCGGTGCTTACCAAGTAAATCATAACGGTAATTTAATTACATTTATTGATACTCCAGGACATGCGGCTTTCACAGAAATGCGTGCACGTGGTGCTCAAGTTACTGACGTTGTTATTATTGTTGTAGCTGCAGATGATGGTGTAATGCCTCAAACTGAAGAAGCTATTCATCACGCTCAAGCTGCTAAATGTCCTATTATTGTAGCTGTAAACAAGTGTGATAAACCAAATGCAAATCCAAGCCACGTTATGGAACAATTAACTAAATATAATTTAGTTCCTGAAGAATGGGGCGGAGATATTCCATTTATTCAAATTAGTGCCTTAAAGGGTACAGGTGTTGAAACATTACTTGATACTATCATGTTAGTTTCAGAAATGGCTGACTTAAAGGCTAACCCTAATCGTTTAGCTTTAGGTACAGTTCTAGAAGCACAACTTGATAGAAATCTAGGACCATGTGCAACATTACTTGTTCAAAATGGTACATTATCTATTGGAGATTACATTGTAGTAGGCGATACTTATGGTAAAGTTCGTACAATGGAAGATGATAGACATCAAAAATTTGAATCTGCATTACCAAGCCAAGCCGTACTTATTACAGGTTTAGACGAAGTACCTTATGCAGGTGACAAATTTATGGTATTACAAGACGAAAGACAAGCCCGTCAAATTGCAGAAGAAAGATCTTATAGAGCAAAGACACGTGAACAACAAAGTAGAACTGTTTCTCTTGAAGATTTATTCAAGAAATCAGATGATTCTGAAGATAAGAGCTTAAATCTATTAATCAAAGCTGATTTACAAGGTAGTGCTGAAGCACTTAGACAATCAATTGAAAAGATTAAAGTTGAAGATCTAAAGATTAATATTATTCGTTGTTCAGTAGGTGCTATTACCGATACAGATATTTCTCTAGCAGAAGCTAGTAAAGCAATTGTAATTGGTTTTAACGTTCGCCCAAGCCAAACAGTTCGTGATACTGCACAAACAAAAGCTGTAGAAATCCGTTTATATAGCATCATTTATAAATTATTAGAAGATATCGAAGCTGCACTTAAGGGTATGTTAGCTCCTGAATATGAAGAAGTTATTACAGGACATGCCGAAGTAAGACAAACTTATAAGATTTCTTCCGTAGGTACTGTTGCCGGATGTTATGTAACTGACGGTTCAATTGCATCACAAAGTTTAGTACACATCGTTCGTGATGGTATTGTTGTATACGAAGGCAAGATGGCTTCACTTCGTAGATTCAAAGATGATGTAAAAGAAGTTAAACAAGGCTTTGAATGTGGTATTACTATAGAAAAGTTCAATGACATCAAAGAAGGAGATGTCTTTGAAGCTAGTATTATGAAGGAGATTAAAAAGAAATAATGAGTTTAGCACTTAAAAGATTAGAATCAAATTCTTTAAGAGAGCTTTCAATTATTTTGTCTCGCGAAAGTCATAATGAAATTTTACATGAAGTTACAATTACTGAAGTAAGAATTACACGTGATTTATCTTACATGACAATTTATTATTCAGTATTAAATGATAATCATAAGCAAAAAGTAAGTGAAGAACTTGAGAGATCAAAATCTTATTTAAGAAGCACATTATGTTCAAAAATTGATGCTAGAAAGATGCCAGAATTAATTTTTAAGTATGATGAATCTTTAGCTTATGGAAATCATATGAATGAACTTATCGCAAGCCTTAATATAAAGC
>CAVGYR010000081.1:6683-7799 GCA_963633325.1 uncultured Treponema sp. | reverse complement strand
TATAATATACGATTGTTACCTTTTTTAATAGTAAAATACACTAATCTAGCTAGGAACTAAAATGGTCCCTGGCTATTTTTTATATTTACACAAACTTTATGTTACTCTCTTGAATTATTAGTAGTAATTGCAATTCTTGCAATACTTGCGTCTGTTACAACAGTAGGTTACTTAAGTTTCACAACACGTGCAAAGAATTCTAATGCATTAACTGAACTTACAGAAGCTAGAGAAATCATTAGATCTAATTTACTTGCTGGAGATAATGACACTTATTATTATGAAAGCGATACTTTATATGTAATTTGTTCAAGTACAATTAATTCTAATGAAAACGCTGGGCTAAAATTAGAACAAGATCTTGTAAATGAAAAAGGTGTTTTTTCAGATTTAACTGATTTAAAAGGTACTTTTTACTTTAATTTAGTGGCTGTTTCAGAAGAAGGAACCACAAAAGATTATTATAAAGTTACAACATTAGAATATGTATCATCTTCAGAAGGTCATGCATATTGGTCAGCTGGAAGTGATATTGTAGCCGGACAAAGTGGTTATACGTTTGTATATGATACTACAAAAGTAGTTGCTGAAAGTGCAGATTTTAAAGCGGAAACTTCAACAGATAATACTATAAGCGCTGAAGTTTTGTAAAGTTTAAATTTATTTTTTGCTATCAGGCATTTTATAATCATAGAAAAATTGACAGTTAATTTTATTAAAATTTAAAAATTAACTGTTTTTCTTTTGAATGAACTATCATAATATTTTATAATTTTTATTCAAAGCCTTCACATCATTCTAAATATAAAATATACAAAATCTTCGTTTTGTGTTAAAAAATACATTTTACGAATTCGTTTTGTGTAATATTTTACATTTTACGAAAAATTTAATATAATAACAATGGTGATAAATATGCAAGAAATGGATTTTAAGAGAAAAATTTATGACGACCTTATTAAATGGAATAGTGACGAAAATAAAGTTCCTTTAATAGTAGATGGTTTAAGACAAATTGGTAAAAGTTATATAGTAAATAAGTTTGCACATGAAAATTATCAAAATGTTATAATTTACGATTTTAGACACAACAAAGAATTGAGAAATATATTTGAC
>CAVGYR010000081.1:0-6673 GCA_963633325.1 uncultured Treponema sp. | reverse complement strand
TCTTGATGTAGATACAATCATTCAAAAATCTTCTCCATATTTTCCTAATGCTAATTTTATTCCTTATAAAACGATATTAATATTTGAAGAAATAGGAGATTGTCCTTTAGCTAGAACTTCATTAAAAAGTTTTGCATTAGACAAAAGATATACAGTAATAGGAACAGGATCGCTTTTAGGAATATTAAACTTTAGAAGAAAAAAGAAGATAGATATACCAACAGGATATGAAAAAATTATACATATGACTTCGATGGATTTTGAAGAATTCCTTCTTGCAAGCGGACTAAGAGAAGAAAATATTCAAGTTCTTAAAGAATACATAAAAGAAGAAAAAGAAATCCCTTCTGCTTTAAGTACATATTATAAAGAAATGCTTAAAAGATATGTAGTTATTGGTGGTATGCCAGGATCAGTGTTAAAATTTTTACAAACTAATAATTTTATCGAATCAAGAGAATATTTAAGAGGTTTAATCCAAGATTATAGAGCAGATTTTGGTAGATTTATTAACGAAAACAACGAAGAAGAAATTGATTACAATTTACAAGCTAAATTAAATCAAGTTTTTGATTCTATACCTTCACAACTTTCTAAAGAAACTGATACGTTAAAATTTAAATATTCAGCCATCAAAAAAGGTGCTAGATCAAGTGAATTTGAAGAACCTTTCATATGGCTTGATAAAGCCGGTCTTGTTATGCAATGTTTTAACACTCGATCTATTGAAAAACCACTTGAGGCCAATATTGACAAGACTTATTTTAAGGCGTTCATTTCAGATATCGGTCTTTTGATGGCAATATATCCTATTCAAACAACACAAAGTTTTTTAAACGAAACTTTAGATTCTAGAAAAGGCGCAATATATGAAAATTTATGTGCAACTATGATTAATAAACGTGGTCTAGATTTGTATTATTTTTCTAATGGTACAGAACATTTAGAAATAGATTTTATAATTGAAGATAGTGATGGTATTATTTTGCTTGAAGAAAAGTCAGTCAATGGCAAAATGGCTGCATCTCGAAATGTAATGGAGGGTAAAACTCACTATAAGGCGAAGAAATGCTATAAAATTATTAAAGAAAATATAGGTCAAGGCTCTTTTTATACAAGTATACCTCAATACGGAACACCTTTTGTTTTAGAAAATATAAAAAACGACTTAAACAAAGGCATAATAATGAAACCATTAGAATATCCATCTATTTAGATAAAAATAAAAAAGTTTTTAATCTAATTTTTATGTAAGATTTAAAAAAATAAAAAAATCATCTTGCATTTTATAATCTTTTACTATATACTAATTTCAATGGCAATGAAAAGAAGTAGTAAATTAACTATACTATTAAGCGAGTTGCGTCAGGTGTAAGGCAACATAGTTAACTAATTGAACGTCTCTTGGAGCTGATTGGTGATAACA
Organism: uncultured Treponema sp.; assembly: GCA_963633325.1. Taxonomy (GTDB): domain Bacteria; phylum Bacillota_I; class Bacilli_A; order Acholeplasmatales; family Anaeroplasmataceae; genus JAEELC01. The sequence continues at coordinate 5,247 of CAVGYR010000081.1, read as the reverse complement.
AACTAATCCGGGTTCGCCCGTAACCGCGTCTGAGTTTGATAGAACTCATAGAGTGCTTATAAAGTGATTTATAAGTGACTAAGGTGGCACCGCGATATTTTCGCCCTTAGACAATATTAAGTTTAAGGGCTTTTTATATTCTTAAAGCTCTTAATCGTGTTTCAATTAGGAGGTTTTTTTATTTATGAAACAAAAGAAATTATTAATTTTAGGAGCTTGTTTAGGATTAACTACACTTTCACTTACAAGCTGTGGATCGAGTTCAGACAAACTTGTAGTAGCTACAAATGCAACATTCGAGCCATTTGAATATAAGGATGGCACAACAGGAGAATTCGCCGGTATTGATATTGATTTTGCAAAGTTATTCGGAGAAAAATATAACTATGAAGTATCAATTACTGATATCGATTTCGATTCAATTGTTCCGTCAGTTCAAACAGGCAAAGCTGATCTAGGTATTGCCGGTATGACTAAGACTGATGAAAGAGCTAAGATTGTAGATTTTACTGATGCATATTATAGTGCAAGCCAAGTAGTTATTGTTAAAAACGATAGTGCTCTTGCAAGCGCAACTACTCTAGATTCAATACTAGACGGTTTAAAAGGCAAAACAATCGGATGTCAATCTGGTACAACAGGCGAGTCATATATTAAAGGCAGTGAAGAATTAGAATATTCAGGAATTGAGTCTAGCACTTGTAGAGCCTTACAAAGTGGATATTTAGCATGTGAATCGTTATCAAACGGACAAATTGATGCAGTTATTATCGATGCGGCTCCTGCTAACTTATATGTTAAAAATTATACAAATTTAAAGGTATTACCTGTAACACTTACTACAGAAGAATATGCAATTGCAGTTAAAAAAGGCAATACAGAATTATTAAACAAATTAAATGAATTTATTGCCGAAATCAAAAACAACGGTAAATTAGAAGAAATTATTGCAAAATATAACGAAACAAGTAACTAATATATGAAAAAATTAAATAAAACTACAATAGTATCACTAGTAATGGCATTAATTGCCTTTCTAGTGGTTGTAATACTACTTATTGTGTATAAAAATCAATTAGGGGATAGATTTCATAACACATTTAAGTCAAGCAAACAATTTACTGATCTATTAAAGGGCTTAGGGAACACATTATTTGTAACTTTTTTAGCATTTATCATGGGTATTTTGATAGGGACAATTACATGTTTAGTGCTAAATATCAAAAGCGATAACATTTTTGTAATCGCATTAAAAAACATTTTTAAAGTATATGTAGCTATTTTTAGAGGTACACCTATGGTTGTACAACTATTAATTATTTACTTTATTATATTTTCAACAAGTCGTATTGAACCGCTTTATGTAGCTACTATATCATTTGGATTGAATAGTGGTGCATACGTTTCTGAAATTATAAGAGGCGGTATTAATAGTGTTGAAAACGGACAAGTTGAAGCTGGCAGAAGTTTAGGCTTAAGTTATTTTGAGGTTATGACAAAGATAGTTTTACCTCAAGCCATTCGTAATGCTTTACCTAGTTTAGGTAATGAACTTATAACTCTTGTAAAAGAAACATCAATTGTTTCATTTATAGGTGCAGTTGATTTAACAAAAGCTTTCCAAAATAGTGCTAATATAGCATACGACTCTATGTTAGTATATTTATTAATGGGTATAGTATATTTTGTGATTGTATTATTATTAACTAAACTTTTAAGATTATTAGAAAGGAAGTTAACTAAATATGCTAGAAGTTAATGATATAACGATAAAGTTTAACGGTTCAACGATTCTAGAAAACGTGAGTCTAGATGTTAAAAAAGGTGAAGTTATTTCAATTATCGGTCCTTCAGGTAGTGGTAAATCAACACTTATTAGATCGATGAATCACTTAGTTAAACCGGATAGTGGGCACATATATTTTAAAGGTGAAGAAATTACTGATAAAAATATTAATCAAATAAGACAACACATTGGTATGGTTTTCCAACAATTCGAGCTTTTCCCACATTTAACTGTTTTAGAAAATTTAACTTTAGCTCCTATCAAACTTAAAAAGATGGATAAAGAAACAGCTAATCAAAAAGCACATGAGTTGTTAAAAAGATTAAATCTAGATGACAAAGCAAATAGTTATCCTAAGAGCTTATCAGGAGGGCAAAAACAACGTATCGCAATCATGAGATCTTTAATCTTAAATCCTGAAATTATGTTATTTGATGAACCAACAAGTGCACTAGATCCTGAAATGGTTTTAGAAGTATTAGATGTAATAAAAGATCTAGCATCTAGCGGTATGACTATCTGTATTGTAACGCACCAATTAGGATTTGCACGTGAAGTAAGTAGTCGTGTATTATTTGTAGATAACAAAAAAATAGTTGAAGACGGCACACCTAGTGAAATTTTTGATCATCCTCAAAGCGATAGACTTAAAGATTTCTTATCAAAGTGTAATGTATTCCATTTTTAGACAAGTCGAAAGACTTGTTTTTTTGTGCTTCGAAATTATTTTTGAAAACAAATCGTGGTATAATTAGACAAAGCGAGGTTTTTTTATGAATACAAGAGAAGAAACTTTTTTAAAATTAAATCAAGTTAATAGTCAAACTATATATGATGCATTGACAAGTAAAAAAAGAACATATGAACAAAAGGTTTTAGATTTAGCACACCAAGCAGAAAATATGTTAAATGTATTAAAAATTGATGATACAACCCTACATTATTTTTCAACAGGTGCTATAAATGATTTATTTGAAGGACATGCACCTTATAGACCACGATATATCATGGTAGATTTTGATAAATTTATGAAAAATGGCTCTAAATTTTTACGAATTGAGCCACCTAAATCATTTGATGAAGCTATTTTTGCCTTAATGACACTATATCACCATATTCCATCAATTACTAATTTCCCAGTGTACTTAGGTAATTTAGATTATTTATTAGAACCATTTATTAAAGACTTGAGTGACGAAGAGGTAAAGACTAAATTAAAATTATTCTTTAATTTTCTAGATAGAACTATTGATGATTCATTTTGTCACGCAAATATCGGTCCTGTATATACAAGATGTGGACGCCTTATATTAGAAGTAATCGGTGAATTAAATAATACTGTACCTAATCTAACACTTAAATATAATTCGAAAGCAACAAGTGATGAATTTTTACATTTAGCAATTAAAACAAGTTTAAAATGTTCAAATCCAGCTATTTGTAATGATGATATTAATAGTACATATTACGATTCTAATTATGGTATTTCATCTTGTTATAACATTTTACCTATTAGAGGCGGCGCTTATAGTTTAACTAGAATTACTCTAACTTGTTTAGCTGAGGAAACAAATGATATTAACGAGTTTTTAAATGTAAAATTACCAGAATGCTTAAAATGTGTTTCGATGTATTTAAATGAAAGAATCAAATTTTTAGTTGAAAAATCAGGTTTCTTTGAGTCTTCTTTCTTAGTTAAAGAAGGATTAATTGATAAAGATAGATTTGTACCTATGTTTGGAGTAACAGGACTAGCAGAATGCGTTAATACTTTACTTAAAAATAAGGGCTTAAGGTATGGTATTGACGAAGAAGCTAACGAATTAGGTATCAAAATAATGGATAAAATTGAAGAAGTTGTTAATAGTTTCAACGCTTTATATACTCGATTAACAAAGAATAAATTTATGTTACATGCACAAGTAGGCCTTGATAGTGATAAAGGAATCACAAGTGGAGTAAGAATACCTGTAGGAGAAGAAATTGAAAACTTTAGAGACCATTTGATTCACTCTTCACGATTCCATAAATATTTCCCTGCGGGAGTTGGTGATATTTTCCCTATTGCAAAAACTTCATTAAATAATATAGACGCACTTGTTGATTTAACAAAGGGCGCATTGAAAATAGGAGTTCATTATTTATCATATTATATTGAAGATACAGACTTAGTAAGAATAACAGGTTATTTAGTAAAAAAGAGTGAAATGGAAAAATATTTCAATGATGAAGCAGTAATTAAACAAACAACAGCTTTAGGTGCTGAAAATTATAAGACTAATAAACTTAATAAGCGAAAGGTGCGTCTCATTTAATGGATGCGGTTATTAATAAAATCATAGATTTCTCGACTGTAGATGGCCCAGGCCTTAGAACTAGTATTTTTGTTCAAAAATGTAATATTCATTGTCTTTATTGTCATAATCCAGAAACCCAAAATCTATGTACTAATTGCGCTATATGTGTTTCTTCATGCCAAAATCACGCATTATATGTTGAATCTTCAAAGGTAAAATATAATGAAGCTTTATGCATTAATTGTGATACATGCATTAAGGTATGCCCACATAACGCAAGCCCTAAAGTAAAAGTTTTAAGTGCTAATGATGTATATAATCATGTTAAAAAGAATATACCATTTATTAGAGGAATAACAGTAAGTGGTGGAGAATGCATGATGTATCCTAATTTCTTAGTTGAACTATTTAAATTGGCTAAACAAGACAATTTAACGTGCTTACTAGATTCAAATGGTACAGTTTTGTTTGAGAACTATAAAGAATTAGTAGATTTAACAGATGGCGTAATGCTAGATGTAAAGTCTTGGGACAATGATGTGTTTTATAAATTGACTGGTCATTCAAATGAAAATGTTATAAAAAACTTAATATATCTAGCTGAAATTAAAAAAATTGAAGAATTAAGAATTGTTTGTCTAGATGGTTATGTGGACGCAAAAGATGTTATTTTAGGAATAAAAGAGACAATAACTGATTATTATCAAACAATACCTCTTAAATTAATTAAATTTAGAAAATTTGGTGTTAAAGGTATATTAAAAGATTATCAATCACCAAGTGACGAGAGCTTAGAACAATTAAAAGAATACGCAATAAGTAAAGGGTTTAAGAATGTATTTATTAGATGAGTTTAGAAGACATCATGATATTACTTTATATTTGTCTAGTGGATCCGATTTTTATATTGTAGAAGAATTATATAATAATAAAGTAAAAAGCGATTTAATCATAATGTGTGATTGCTATATTGATACATTTGATAACTTAAATAATTTCTTTAATGGAGATAATTTTGATTTAAAAGATGAAGTAGTACATAACTACAAAATAGAAGTTAGTAATGTAAAAGATTACAACATTGATTTAGATATAGATGAAAGATTGTTATTTAGAAAATCTATATTCTTAAACAAAATAAAATTATTCGATATTAAATATATT
>CAVGYR010000080.1:4839-7816 GCA_963633325.1 uncultured Treponema sp. | reverse complement strand
AGCTAAAAAGATCTATAACTATTTTGGTTATTATGATAAGTCCGCTATGTTAGATTATAGACCTGAAAACACGGTTCACATGTATAAATGTGATAATTATTTAAATTACATGTTTGGCTATATGGTGCCATCAACAGGTTATTTATCAGAATTTAAATTAAAATTATATTTCCCAGGACTTTTAATTCAATATCCTCGTGCTGAATTAGGTGGTATTATTCCTGAATTTACTGATGAAAAAGTATTCTCTAAAGCGCTAAAAGAAGCTAATGAATGGGGAAATATTACAAAAGCTTCATCTGTTTGGCAAATGAATCAAATTGTTGAACGTGGTGAGGAAAGAGAATTCATTAACCTTTGTGAAACTAAGCACAACAATATGTTAGCTGAACTTGGTTATAATATAAAAAAGGATCCTGAAATTAGACTTATTGCGATTGCAGGTCCTTCATCAAGTGGTAAGACAACATTCTGTAATAGACTACGTGTTGAACTTTTAAGCCGAGGTTTAAATCCTATCATGATTTCTTTAGATAATTACTATTTGCCAGCTGATAAGTGCCCTCGTACAAAGACAGGAGAGCCTGATTTTGAACATATTGAGGCTTTAGATATCGCTCAATTTGATGAGGATATGGTTAAACTTATTCAAGGTGAAGAAGTTTGTTTGCCAATATATAATTTTAAGACTAAATCTAGAGAAAAGGGACCTGTTACTCGTCTAGCTAAAGGTCAACCTGTTATGATTGAAGGTATTCATGCATTAAATGATAGATTAACTCCTTCAATTCCATCAACTCAAAAATATAAGATTTATATTGCGCCTGAAGCTCAATATCACATTGATTCACAAAATCCTATTTCTTTAACAGATATTCGTTTAATTAGAAGATTGGTTCGTGATTTTAAATACAGAAATTCTCCGGCAGAAGAAACACTTTCAATGTGGGACAACGTACGTAAAGGTGAATTTGAATGGATTTATCCTACTCAAGGTGAAGCCAATTATGTATATAATTCAGAATTAACATATGAATTATGTGTTATGAAAAAATATGCGATGAAAGTTTTACTTGAAGTTAAGCCTGATTCTAAATATTATATTATAGCTAATAGACTTGTAAAATTCTTAAAATACTTTAAAGATATTGATGATAAATGGGTACCATGTAATTCAATATTAAGAGAATTTATCGGTGGCTCTATTTTCTACGACAATTAAAAACAAGGTGTATCAACATAATGTTGAATACACCTTGTTTTTATTTTACTCCGCTTGCAATATCCACTAAGAAGATATCACAATTTAATTTAGTTTTTTCATAATATAATTTTTTTGTTTGTTCTTTAAACGTTTCAAAATTATTACTATCAATTAGCGCTATTGCAGATCCACCAAAGCCAGCACCTGTCATTCTAGCACCTATAGCATTAGCTTCTAGTGCAGAAGAAACTATACTATCAAGTTCAAATCCCGTAACAGAATATAAATTCTTTAAAGAGTCGTGAGATTCGTTTAAAAGACGTCCTAAAGTTAAAATATCATTATCCTTTAGTGCTTGTGCAAATTTATACACGCGTTCATTCTCTAATATTACATGTTTAACTCTATTAAATATAATATCATCGTTTATAATCGCTCTAATTTGCTCTATATTCGATTCTTTAAGCTCACATAGGTTTTCTATTGTAAAATGCTTTTGAAGCATTCTAAGGCCTAAATTACATTCATATACACGCTCGTTATATTTAGACTCAATTAATTTGCGATCCTTATTAGTTTGAAGAATAACGAATTTATAATTATTCAAATTTAAATCTATATAATCATATTTGAATTTAGCGCAATCAAGTAATAATGCGCTATTTTCTTTTGCAAGAGCAATAATTGCCTCATCCATAATACCACTTTGTAAAGAACAATAATCGTTTTCAACTTCTTTAGCTAATAAAACTATTTTTTCTTTATCTAAATTTAGATTAAAAATGTTATTTAATGCATAAATTGTAACAATCAAAATAGCTGCTGAACTTGAAAGCCCTGATCCTACAGGAATGTCTGATTCAAAATATAAATCTAGACCGTTATCAAGCTTATAGCCTTTATTTTTTAGTATATAAAGAGCACCTGTTACATATATTGCCCAAGAAAAAGTAGAATTGTATTTCAAATTCGATAAAGAAGCTTCAATTGTATTATCAAAGTTTTTAGATTTTATTATAACGTTTGAATCATCTCTAAGATTTGCATATAGATGAATATACAAAGATACTGCTGCTGGTAAAACAACGCCACCATTATAATCAATGTGTTCACCGATTAAATTGATTCTAGCAGGTGCACAGAATTTATATTTGTAATTAGTCAATTTTCTCACCTGCAGCTAATTTAACGCACTTATATGCACCGTCATAATATCCTTGTTCATGTAAGGAATCAATGTTTTTAATCATCGTTAAAAGAAGAGCTTTATCATTTATGATATTATCAAGCATTTCATTCATTCCTTTTTTTGTGCTTTCTTCGCCAAAACCGTCCCCATATTCACGAGAATGAATTTGACCATAAACTTCGTGCCCTCCTATATGTTTCATAAACAACTTAGGAATAGGATAATATGATAATTCACTTGGTTTAGTTATTAATAAATCCATGTTTGGCATTAATAAATTTGTAGTATAAACAGCTTTAAATATATCTTCATCACAAAGTGCATAAATACCTGTCTTATCATTATTTATTAGTTCATTATTTAATTCTTTTACACGATCATAATCATCGAAAATTTTAATTATATTTAGATCTTTAATATCTTTAATTATCCTTTTATAGACTGCATCATGGTCGCCAAAATTAATAAATAAAGTGACTTTATTTTCTTTAATATAAGGAATTAAATGTAAAACCATTTCCTTAAATTGTTTATAACCAGCTCCGGCACCGCCTACAGTCATTAATATACGAAGTGGTTTATTT
>CAVGYR010000080.1:0-4829 GCA_963633325.1 uncultured Treponema sp. | reverse complement strand
GTTTATTTTCTTTAATTCTATTAATTCGTCTTTGATTATCTTCTTTTAGATTAACTAAAAGTTCGTGATCGACAAAACATCCTACTTCATAAATTGAATTATGGGGCATATGATTTAAAGGCTTTTTATCGAATCCTTTAAGTGTTCTATACCCATTATATGCATAATGAGTTTGTACAGCATGTACTGCGCCCTCGGATAAATGAAGAGCCATAGGCCAGTTATCAGGAATTGCATTACATACGTGAGTCATTCCAGCATGAATTGCGCCTTGGCTTGGCCATACGTGTGTCGCAATATAAGGAATGTCTTTTTCAATATGCTTAAAAATTGGAACTAATAATTCACTATTCTTTTGGTCAACTGCGTTATAACTTATTTTTTTGAAGCCTTCTGAGTTTAAAGGCTCCCATACAAAATGATTAAATAAATGAGATTTTTGCGAAATTCTACTTGCAAGGCTATACATATCATTTTGAGCACGGATCATTTTACTGCCTGTTGCATTAAAAGAAGCCAAATCTAACCAGTAAGGTGTATAACCTAAAGCTCGAGCACAGGATGCCATTGCAATTGAAATTCGGTAATGACCAAATCCCATACGAATATTACCTACAATTAATGGATTATCCTTAAAAGGAGTGTTTGTATCACCAAATTTAATCATCATTGGTTTGATGTCGCCTAGGGTTTCGATTTCTTCAAAACATAATTTGTAATCAGAAGTAGAATCGTCTCCAAACTTTTTAATCCATCTATTTTTAGATTTTGTAGCTTTTTTGATTGTTTTATTTGTCATTTTATTATTATAAATAACTGTTGTCTTATCCATTATAATAAAACTCCTTTCTTCGCATTATACTTTATAGTGTATTTTTTGTTATCAATATAATATGTGATTGTATATATAGAACCATTTATCTCGTATGATTTATTATAAGCATTTTTAAAGATATTTAATGCCTCTTCAAGTATTTGTTGTTTATCATTATCATAAGTTTTAATATTATCTGAAGTCATTAAAATTGAACCAAATATGGCATTAATTGTAATCAAGGCTACTTTTTGTTCATTCGATAAATCATTATTTGTATCTCGTAAAATAAATGAATCAGGATCGTTTAAGAACAAACGCTCATTAAATATAGATCTAGTAATAGTATCTACTATAGTATTTTTAGTCGAATTTCTTTCCCTATGCAAATATTTCATATACCAAACGTCATCAAATTTTAGTGAAGTATCACAACCAACACGTGAATAATCAAATAGATTAGTAGAAGAGAATAAGCTATTTCCACATCCTAAAATTAATTTATCTTTTAAAATGTTTCGTAAAAATTCATAACTTTCTCTTTGTGTTTCAGCTCGAGTTTTTCCTTTATTCTTTACAATTGAAGCCGCATATATAAAATCTAATTTAAAATAATCGAATCCTAGACCCATATAATATTCTAAACATTTTTTTATATATTCTCTTACTTCAGTTTTTTCTAAATCTAGTGCATAGTGACTAGACCAATTTCCTCCTGATGTGACAAGAGAACCATCTTTATTTCTTTTAATCCAATCATTATGTTCTTTAAAGAGTTTAGAGTTAGTTTCGCATACAAAAGGCGCTAGCCAAATTCCTGCAAGCATATTTTTATCGTGGATCTTATTCATAACCGCATTTAATCCATTAGGGAATTTATTTTTATCAATATCTAACCAGTCGCCCACAAATGTTTCAAATCCATCATCTATTTGAAACAAATCAAAACGGGAATCTAATGAATCTAAGTCTTGTGAAATAATTTCTTCATTTATATTTTGGTAATAATTATACCAAGAAGAATAACCTAATATTTTTTTGTTAGAGCGACTCACAAAATCTTTTTTGAAGTTTTCAAGGCCTTCATTGTAATTGTTAAAATTCTTAAAATCAAATACGACAAATGATTCACCATTTGATAATATTTTACCTTGAGTATTAGAAATTAAATTAAGTAATTTATCTTTTTTATTAATTTCAAAAATCAAATATGCTTTAGTAAAATTTAAATTGTAGAAGAAACATTCTTTGTTACCTATTGAATAAAACAAATCATAGCCATGAAGAATATTTTTATTGTATTCGTAAAATTTTGAATCCCCATAATCAAGAAGCCCAAATTTTTGCGTAATTAATTTAGGCATTTTTAAAATATCTTTTTCAACAAATTTGATATTTGTCAAATGAGTATCAGTCCAAGACTGATACCCATTTAAGAAATAGAAATCTTTATCATAAATAATATTTTCAAATGATAAAACTACATCAAGTAATTCAATATTAGTTTTAGCTATAACTTTTACATATACATGATTAGTTGTATTACTCGTTACAATTTCTACATCTGAATTTGAATTTTCTGTTTCAAATACTTTTCCTTCTTTAATATATTTAAATATCATACTATTCCTTTTCATTTTCTATAGCAGACATATATTCTTTATCACTGTCTTTGCTAATAATTGTCATTATTTTCTTTTCTTTATAGAACATTAAAATTACTGCACCTAAAATACAGAATGCACAAGCAACGAATGCAACTATAGTTAAACCAGGTTTACCAGCAGTAATATCATTTGATTTTAAATCAACATTACTAGCACCGACAATAGCTAATGATGTAAACATAAGCATGGCAACTGATTGACCTAATTTCATTGCAAATGTTCTAGCCGCAAAAAACATTCCTTGTCTATTTTCTTTAGTAACAATAGAATCAGCTTCCGCAACGTCTGCAACAATAGATTGAGGGATGATTCCTAAAAGAGCCATAGGAAGTGAAGCTATGATTACAATGATTATTCCGTAAGCTAAGCCTGGTATTTGAGGAATTAAATAAATACAAGCACAAATTAAATAACAAAGTGCAAGGCCAAAGAATCCTGCAATTGTTAATTTTTTCTTACCAAATTTCTTTACCATTTTATCTACAAATGGATAGAAACAAGCTGATAAGACGGTCATAGCGCCCATAAATACCATAACTAAAGATTCAGATAAGCCCATTGAAACCTTTACAAAGAAAGGAAGACCTGTTTGGAATAATGTAAGACCTATCCAATACATTATATCAGATAAAGTGAATACTCTGAAATCTTTATTTTTAAACGTTGATTTTAAAGATGCGAATGCATTAGTGTTACTAGGCTTAGCCTCTACGAAATCAGTTTCTTTGATTAAGAATGTAGGCAATAACATACAAACAAGAGCTATAATAGCCAAAACGATAAAACAAATTCTATACGAATTATAGTAGCCAACGCCATCTTGAATAAATCCTGCAAATACAAATGGAGTGTAAGCTAGAAGAGTTCCGGCAAAATATGTTAAAGATATAAATGTAGAAATATTCATTCTATCTTGTTGAGTTTTTCCAAATTCAGATATTAGTGCATTATAAGGTGTACAATAAATAGTCATAAATGTATAGAAAAGCACTAACATAATACTTACCCATGCAATATTTAAACCATATCCGTTTTCAGTGCTAAAATTAGCACAGAATACTAAAACAGTGCAAAGTGCAAATGGTATGGCCGCAAATCTCATAAAAGGCATTCTACGGCCTTTTTTGTTTTTTGAGTTATCACTTAAGTTTGCGACTAAAGGATCACTCACTGCGTCCCATATACGACAAAGAGCTGTAATCAAACCTAGAACTGTTAAAACACCACCTATAATTAATCCAGATGGTATTAACATATTTACGCCTTTATTCTTAGTATCTTCAGTTATTAAATAAAATGATACAAGCCAAGCGTTAATGATTCCGCCTAAGATAGACCAACCAAGTTGACCTATTGCAAATATCCACATTTGTTTTTTCGATAATCTTTTTGAGTTTATATTTTCTTCCATATGTCCTCCTATAAACTTTCTTTAATAATATTAATAAGTGTGAGAATTAACATTTCTTTTTTATATAATGAGTCACTTTTTAGTAAAGCAAAATTTGATTCTTTTTTACAAAGTTCAAATAGTGCTTTACTAGAAGAGTAATAGAACAGTTCAACATTATTTTGTTTTTTTAAGGAACCATCCTTTAAGCCTTCATCATAATATTTAATAAAATCTGTTTTAAATTGATCTATTAAAAACTCATATTTTTCTAGGTTCACGTTTAACTTATCTCCAATATAGTAGTCAAACTCAAGTACGAACCGATAGTATTCAGCATGTGTTTTAAATAGGTCAAGATATAAGTCATAAAACGAACAAAGCTTTTCTTTTCCACTTTCCCCTTTTATAATTTTAAAATATTCATTATAGACTTTCTTTTCGAGACTGATAGCACAATCTGTAATTAAATTTTCTTTGGTCCTAAAATACCTGTAAATTGTGGCTTCACCTATATTTAAGGATGAAGCTATATCTTTAATAGTAACTTTTTTAATTGATTTATTAAGAAATAATTCTAGGCTATGATTTATAATTATTTCTTTTTTTAAATCTTGTAAAGCCATATATTCACCTGCCTTTTGATAGTCAGCCTATCATTTTGAAATGTTAACTATACTTTAATAGTATCATATTATGAAAGCGCTGTCAATTTTGAATGGACTACGTTTTTAAATGCGAAAGTACAAAAGTAAATTGCTTTACATTTTGTGTGGATGATTTTGTTTTAATACTTAAAGATATATGATGATCTACTTTATGTATTAGAATATTTACATAAGTATAAAGGCAAAATGAGATTCTTATATCTTTAATATATAAAGAAGAAAACAATAGTAAAATCGTTAAAAACAGATGCATAGAAATAAGCTCCTAAAAAATTTCAAAATATAACTAG
>CAVGYR010000079.1:7343-7911 GCA_963633325.1 uncultured Treponema sp. | reverse complement strand
TTTAAAAAAATACGCGAAAATTTCACGTATTTAATTAAAAAATTAATGAATCAATATGTTTAAGTTTGATATAAACATGCCAAGAATAATAGTCAAAAATAACTTTAGATATTTTTTTCACATCATATTCTTTTACACATTCTATATTATTTAAGTTTATATAATACATTTCCTTAAGCACATTTAATGTATCTTTGTCATAGGCATCATCACATTTGTGACTTGTACATAATGCACCGCCTTCTTTAATAGAGAAAAAAGATACGTCTTTGTTACTACAAATAACGCAACTATTAAAATTAGGTTCAACACCAAAGGCCTTCAAAAGTTTTACAATATTAATTAGTACTAGTGTCCTAATATCATTATCTTTCGCAAGAAAAAATGTACGGTTTAACATATTATAGATATTTTCACTATAATCAGTCTCTACAATATTAGATACAATACCTAATAAAAATTGGCTCCACAAACTTTTTTTTAAATCGCTTTTTAAATATGCATAATCATCAATTATTGTATAATCTACTAAAGTTGGAAATTCTGAGACTGTAGTTATAGCCGATAC
>CAVGYR010000079.1:0-7333 GCA_963633325.1 uncultured Treponema sp. | reverse complement strand
AAAGATAATTTAGCTGATTTATAACTTTTTGCGCCCTTAACTACAACAGTTTTTATGCCATCACTAGTAAACAAATAAACTATTTGGCTAGTTTCTTTAAATGATAATGTCTTTAAAACAATACCTTCAATTTTTTGGTAACCTTTAGTATTCATCTTTAACGTATCCAAGACGTTTCATTTTTTCAGGTCTATCTGTCCAATCTTTTGAGACTTTAACCCATAAATTTAAGTCAACAGATGAACCTAAAAGACGTTTGATATCTCTTTTCGATAAATCTTTTATTTTTTTAATCAAACTGCCATTTTTACCTAGAATGATGCCTTTTTGACTATCACGTTCGACATATATAGTCGCATATATTTCAACTTTATCTTCGTTTTCTAATTGTTTCATAGAATCTACTATAACTGCAATAGAATGAGGAACTTCTTCTGTTGTAAGATAAAAACACTTTTCTCTAATTAATTCTTCAACAATAAAACGTTCAGGGTGATCTGTAATCATATCATCAGGATAATATTTAGGCCCTAATGGTAAAGTTTTTGCGACCTCAGTTACTAAAGCATCTACACCTTCTCCTGTTTTAGCTGAAATTAAAAATGTTTTCTCAAAATTAAATTCTTCTAAGTAGGAATTTATGATGTTATTTGCGTCCGCAGTGCTTTCTAATAAATCAGCTTTATTTACAACTAAATAAATTGGATTCTTATAATGTTTTAAGTGTTCAATTATCATTAAGTCGCCTTTACCTTTAGGTTCAACGGCACTTACAATAAATAATATAGCTTCGACATTTCTCGCCGCATTATAAGCATCTTCGTTTAAAAGTCTTCCTAATTGAGATTGAGGCTTATGGATTCCTGGAGTATCTGTAAATATAACTTGATAATCGTCATTTGTTAAAACACCTAATATAGTATTTCTTGTAGTTTGAGGTTTATCAGACATTATCGCAATCTTAGATCCGATTACTTTATTTAAAAAAGTAGATTTACCAACATTAGGACGCCCTAAGATTGTTACAAAACCCGACTTAAAATTATCATTAATCAAGGTCATCAAACCCATAAGGAAGGATTGATTCTACTGTTTCTTCCTTAATTAAACCTTCTAAATTAGACATATAAACTGTTGTCTTTTTACTAAGTAATTCATTCATAACTTGTCTACAACTGCCACAAGGTGCACAAGGCTTTTCTGAATCACTAGTTATAGCGATAGCTACGCAGTCATGTTTTAAATCATAACCCATGTTGTGTGCTTGAAACATTGCAACTCTTTCAGCACAAATACATACTCCGTAAGCTGCATTCTCAATATTAGCTCCGGTAATAACTGTACCATCTTTAAATAAAAGCGCTGCACCTACACCATAATGTGAATATGGTGAATATGTTCTTTTTCTTCCTTCGATTGCTTTATTTACTAAATCTATAGCTTTCATAATATCTCCTTATCTAGTTAATCCTACTTTATCTAATATTTCATCTTGTTTTTTAAACATTACTTTTTCATCATCTTCATTCATGTGATCATATCCACACAAATGTAAATAACCATGAACTGCTAAGAATCCTACTTCGCGTTCAATAGAGTGCCCGTAATCACGAGCTTGTTCAATAGCTCTATCGATACAAATAAAGATATCTCCTAGTTCTTGTTCCTCTTCTTCAAGTTCAAAACTTGAAACCCCGTCATGAAGTGCAAATGAAATTACATCAGTAACTCTATCAATACCTCTATAATCTCTATTAATTTCTTGAATTTTATCTTTATCTACAAAAATAATATTCATAATATGATTATCTTCAATTGTATTAAATACTTTAGTAATAACATCTACGTATTTTTCTACATCACTTTCTTTTTCAACTCCATTTTCAGTAGTGAAAATTTGATTAACAAAATTTACTTCCATAATATACCTCTAAGTGCTTTAATTATACTAAATTATTTAAATTTTATAAAGTAGTTACTATCAAATGTTTAAAAGAAGGTAATGCGAAAACATTACCTAGTCTAAATTTCTTTTAATTCTTCTAATATATCTATTTGTAACAGCTAAAAAAGTAATATCAATATGATTATTTCTCTTTAACTCTTTTAGTTTCTTAAATGCTTTTTCATCGCCCTTATTAGCCATTAAGATAGCTAAAGGGGTTACAAGATCAAAATCTCTTGAAACCTTGTATATAGTAGTCAAATCACCGTATAACTTTTCTGCTTTTACAAAATCATTATGATTAATTTCATATGCAATATAATAGTAATAATAATAAGGGCCATATGTATGACTTTTTCTATTGATTTTATTAACTTCTTCTAAAAATTCTTCATCTTTATCAGTTAATATATAAATGCTTGTTTTATATACAATTAATCTTTGGTGAGATAAAGGTAAAAACTTGTAAAACTTATTAATTTTTTCTAAAGCAGTTGTAAAATCTGCTTTTACATACGATTTATCAATAATTGAAAGTAAAATATGACGGCACAAAAATATTAAAAGAATAAGAACAACAATTGCAATTATAAGATCAATGGCTATATTGATAGTCATATTAATCTACCTTATAAATAGTTTTAAACTTTTTCTCAAGATAATCAATATAATAATGAGGGTCAAATTTAGCACCACATGCTTGTTCAATTAAAGCTAAATTTTTAACTGATTTTCCGTATTGATGAATATTCTTATCTAACCATTCATTGATTGGCTTAAAGTTTCCTTCTTCCATTAATTGATCTATATCTAAAGTTTCTTTCATCTTATTCATGAATTGGGCGGCAAATGCATTACCTAATGCATAAGTTGGGAAATAACCAAATCCTGATGACCAATGTACATCTTGATAACATCCTTCAAGTTTATTAGATGGTCTAGCGCCTAAATATTCTTCGAATAAATCATTAAACTTTTGATTTATTTCGTCAACAGTAATTTCTTTATTGAATAATGCTTTTTCTACTTCATAACGAATCAAAATGTGAATTGGATATGTTAATTCATCTGCTTCAGTTCTAGTGAATTGATTAGATACATCATTTGCATAATAATATAAATCATCTAATGTGATATCTTTAAATTGTTCTTTAAATAGATCTTTTAAGATAGAATACAATTTCTTAGTAAATGCATATGATCTACCTAAATAATTTTCCATAAAACGTGATTGCGATTCATGAACTGCACAACTTGTACCACCAAATAAAGATGTACCATTATATTTAGGGTCAATTCCTAATTCATATAAAGCGTGTCCTGTTTCATGCATTACTGAATATAAGTTAGACAATAATAAAGATTCATTATATTCTGTTGTAATTCTTACATCATTTGTTGAAAATCCTGAAGTAAATGGGTGAATTGTTTCTCTTACACAACCTTTATCACTTGTATAACCCATCATATTTGTAATGATGTCAGTTAATTTCATTTGATCAAACTTATTAAACTTTAATTCAGTTATTTTTGTATTATATAATTTAGGCATCTTACAAATCTTTTTGGCAAGAGGTACGATACGTTCTTTGATTAAATTAAAGAATTCATCATACATTTCAGTATTAAATCCATCTTCCATTTCATCTAGTAAAGTATCATAATCATACTTAAAGCCTTTGTTTTGCCACTTAACATATTTGAAATTGTAATCTACTAATTCCTTTAATTCACGTTCAAAATCAGTATAATCTAATGTTTCACGGCTCTTTTTCCATAAAAGGCCCGCACGAGACAAATTAGAAATATGCTTATCTAATTCTTCACGAGGAATCTTATTTAAGCGAATAATATCCTTATAGTCTTCTTCTACGCAAAGTCTATCAACTTCGATTAATTGTTCTTTATTATCATATAATGTTTTTAACGCGTTAGAGTACGCTTCAGAAGTCATTATGTTTATAATTTTTCCATATATTTCGTCTAAAATGCTTAACGCAAATTCCTTATTGTCTTTAGGACAATCAGTTTCTTGATCGAAAGCTAGAACATAATAAATATATGAAATCTTATTTATTTCAACATGAGTATCTTTATAAATTTTTAATTCATTTTCTAACATTATTTCACCTACTTAAAATAATTAATAAATTCGTTTATTGCCTTTAAGCCCTCATTATATCCGTCTTGATATAATCTATTTAATTTATTTGTATCTCTTTCAAGGCGTTCTACATCAGGCTCGTAACTTGGTCTTATTACAATAATTTTACCTCGAGCCTCTAGTTTTTCAATTTCTTCATAATATTCATTTTCTAATTTATTTAAATTATGTAATTCATTAATTAAATTAGGATACATTGAATATTTCATGCTAAATGCAAAATCAAATGTGTGATTTCCCTCAGCTCTGTAACCTTTTTCTCTTGTAGAAACTATAACAATTTTTTCAAATCCGTCTTTCATAGCTTCTTTATAAGGAATTGGTTCACTTATTCCACCGTCTAGATATTTTTTACCTCTAATATCAACTATAGGTTGAAGCACAGGTAATGAGCAGCTAGCTACTAAAGCTTCTAGAAAATTAGGATCATCTTTTAAGAAAAATTCACATTTTCCTGTTTCGATATTTGTACATCCGATGTGAAGTTTAATAAAACTTTCTAAAACTGAATTCATATCTAATGGATATTTTTTGTTTCTAATTTCTTCGATGTAATAGTTCATATCTATAACAGGCAAACCTTTTATTAGATTAGCCATGTTAAACATACGTTCTTCTTTACTTGCATCTACATCAGACTTGTATGAATATCCTCTTTGTTTACTAGGATAATATTGCATAGCCTTAGACCCACTAGAAATTCCATAAACATCTGAAAATTCAATGTCATTATCTATGAAGGCATCTAGCACACCAGCAGTAAATACACCACGCATAGCACCGCCTTGAAGGCATAGTGCACTATTAAATTTCATTATAGACCTTTAGCGATCTTAGATACTAGACCCATATCGCATTTTCCTTGATAATTTGTTTTGAAATGTTTCATAACATTTCCAATTGATTTATCTTCTAAACTAGAAATAATATTTCTAATTTCTTCTTCAGATAATTGACTTGGCAAGAATTTAGAAATGTATTCAATTTGGTTAGTTAAACTAACTACATTTTCTTCTCTTCCAGCAGCCTTAAAGCTAACACGCTCTTCTTCTAATTCCTTAACAACTTTTTGGATGTTTGTTAAAACATCATCATCACTTAGTTCCTTGCCTTGTGCCTTTAATTCAACACTTTGTAACATAGAACGGTTAATAACAGCTTCAAGTACGCTTCTAGCATCTTGGTTCTTATCCTTGAATGCTTGCATCTTTGCTTTTTTTAAATCATCAAATAACATAAAGTTTTAATCCTCCAATAATCTAACAAAATTATACAACAAAAAAAGCCCAATTTAAACAATTAGGCTTAAAAAGTACATTATTTAAATAATCTACAAGCTTCTACAGCTTTTTTCCATCTATTATATAATCTATTAGCTTCGTCTTCATCGATAATAGGATAAAAATATTTATCTATTTCGTTTATTTTCTTTATATCTTCTTTTGATTTAAAGAAACCACTATTTAGTCCTGCAATAAATGCAGCCCCTAGGGCTGTTGTTTCAACATTTCGAGGTCGTTTTATGATAAGTCTCATAATATCAGATTCAAATTGTAATAAATAATCATTTTGACTTGCGCCGCCATCTACGGAAAGGGATATATTTTTTTCATTAGTCTCGCAAATCATAACATTTAATAAATCACAAGCTTGATAACAGATTGACTCGAGTGTAGCTTTTATAATTGATTCTTGTGTTGTATTAAATGACATGCCAAACATTGCGCCTTTACAATCATTATCCCAATAAGGCGTGCCAAGACCTTGGAATGCTGGTACTAATATAAGGTCATTATTCTTTTCAAGTAATGCTCTTTGATAAGTTTCTTTGCTAGAATCAATAATATGAAGTGAATCTCGTAACCATGTAACTGCAGCTCCGGCTACAAATACACTTCCTTCAAGTGCATAAGTCGGCTTTTTATCTTTAACATAAGCTATTGTTGTAAGCAAACCATGTTTTGAATATATTGGTTTATCCCCAATATTCATTAACATAAAGCATCCTGTACCATATGTATTTTTAATTTCGCCTTTGTTAAATGCAGTGTGCCCAAAAAGTGAAGCTTGTTGGTCTCCTACAATAGATAAAATAGGAATATCTACGCCATTTATATTTGCATAGCCAAAACATGAATCATTATCTAAAACCATTGGTAAAATGTCTTTTTTAATGTCAAATAGTTTCAATAAATCTTCATCCCAAGATAAAGTATTTATATTGTATAACATAGTTCTAGATGCATTAGTCGGATCTGTATAAAATGATTTTCCATTTGTTAATTTATATAAAATAAATGTATCAATTGTACCAAATAAGCAGTCGTTTGCATTATAATGATTCAATACATTTTTATCGTTTTCAAGTAAATAAACTATTTTAGTTGCACTAAAATACGAATTTATTCTAAGTCCTGTTTTATTAAATATATATTCTTCTTTGTCTTTATATCTTGAAGCTATGTATTCACTTTGTTTACTTTGCCATACAATAGCTTTAGCTAAAGGATTTCCGGCTTTATCAAACATTACAGTCGTTTCTCTTTGGTTTGTAATTGCAATAGAATCTATTTCATTTGTATCAATATTCGAACCATTAATAACATTTTTAATACATTCAATAACAGTTTCATAAATTTCTAATGCATTATGTTCTACAAAACCTGGTTTTATTCTAATTTGAGTAAATTCCATTTGATATTTATATACTTCGTTACCAAGCTTATCAAATAATATAGCTCTTGTTGATGTTGTGCCTTGATCTAAAGCTAAAATATATTTTTTCATAATATCACCTATATTATTATACAAGATTATATAAAAAGAAAAAGCGCCAAATTGACGCTTAACATACAAGTTGGAGGAGCCGACCGGATTTGAACCAGCGCATAAGGGAGTTGCAGTCCCTGGCCTTACCACTTGGCTACAGCTCCATATTTATAACTTGCTTAATTATTATATCTAAATATAATTTAAAAAGCAAGAGAAATTTTTAAATAGTTTTTTTATTATTGCAAAAAAGAAAGACTTATAGGATTAATAAAATCTTTCTTCTTTGTAAATTTATATATTTTATTTTTGATATACTTTTATCTTACATTCATGTTTAAGTGTCTTAGAATTATAGGCAATCCCAATTAGTAAAACTTTACCTTTATAATTACCTAATGAATTAACATATTCTTTTTCTTTAATTTGTTTAATCGCATTGTCGCAAGTATCAT
>CAVGYR010000078.1:0-7959 GCA_963633325.1 uncultured Treponema sp. | reverse complement strand
TTATTATACACAATGCATTAATTTTCACATCAGTATAATCATATGAAATAAATATAGCTGGAATTGATCCGATTACAAAACCAACAATAGCCCAATAAGTAATTCGTTTGTACTTTTCTAGTAAATAATTCATTAATTTAGCTATAAATATGAATCCAAATAATATACCTAAAGCTACTAAAAATAATACTAGTATTGAATGCCCGAAATTATCTTTTAAGCCGCTTATTGTATCTAAAATTGGCTCATAATAACCAAATATTAACATTAACATCGAGCCACTAATGCCAGGTACTACTAGAGCACATGAAGCTAATGCTCCCATAAGGAATAATAAAAGATAACCGTAACTTGGCATATTTAGACTTAAATCAACATTTCCCATGTTTGGTATAAAACAAATTCCTACAACTATTACAAATGTAATTAATCCAGCCACAAAATCAATTTTCTTAAATCCGTTTTTCATACTATCTTTAAATAACATCGGAACTGATCCTAACATCAAGCCTGAGAATAAGGAAATAGTTTGGACAGGAATATATTTTAATGCCAATTTAAGTGGGAAATACATTGCACCAAAAGCCAAAACCATACCAATTAATATTGGTAACAAAAACATAAAACTTTTTTTGAAGTCTTTTCTTAAATTTGATATTGCATTTATCAAATCTTCATATATATTGAACAGTACGGCAATTGTACCGCCAGAAACGCCAGGAATTATCATCGCAACTCCGATAGCGGCTCCTTTTAACATACTTTTAATAAAATTCATAAGTTCACCTTTAATACATAATTTATAATATCATATTATTATATCTTTTCAAGATTTATTATTTTCGAGTCCTTTAGTTGAGGCCCAAAATGATTAATAGATAATATTATCTTGTCACTAAATTTTTGTCCTATAAAATCTATGATATTTTTACTTGTTTCATAATCTAGTTTAGCGTTTAGTTCATCAATTAATATTATCTTCGGATTTCTTAACAATACTCTAGCTACGTTAAACATTTGCAGTTCTCCTGTAGAGAAATCTTCTTCGTTTAATCTCTTATCAATATTTGTAACTCTTTTTAGTCCTACTTCACTTAAGACCTTAAATATTTCTTCATCTTGAATTTCTTTATCTAATAAAGTTAATTCTTCTCTTATCGTACCACCCGAAAAGAATGTATCTTGATATAAGATACCAAATATCTTATTTTTTACATCATCTTTCAAATAATAAACGTCTTTATTATTTATTAAAACACTACCTGTATTTGGCTTAATCAAGCCATATGTTAACTTAAATAATGTTGATTTTCCACTTCCACTACGCCCCTTAATAGTAATTTTATCATTATTGCTTAATGATAAATAAAAATCATTTATTACATTTTGTTTTAAATCATACGAGAAATTGACATCCTTAAATTCCAATTCATTAGAATCCAATTCAACATCATCAATATTTTTTGTTTCATCTTCTTCAAGTTTGAAAAATTCATTTATTCTATGTAAAGCCGCTTTAGCCTTTTGGATAGTTTGTATTTCTGTACCAATCGATTCAATCGGAGAAAATAAGTTTGAAATTAAATCAATACTAGACACAAGCTCTCCACAAGTTATGGCAAGTATAGTTAGATTAGATCCTGTTGACGCAATCACAAAAACTATGAGTGCATATTTAATTATTTGCATTATCGGATTAAATAATGAGTCATAATTGTTTACTTTTTGATTGGTTTTAAAATGATTTTGCAATATATCAGAATATTTATTCATCATATTATAATATATTCTAAACGATTTTATTGTTCTAATATTATCTATGCTCTCTAATACCATATTATTTACATCTGCTTCTAACCTTTTATTACTAAGTTGTGCTTTATACATTCTTTTTCTTATAATCATTGTAATTAAAACTATAACAGGAATTATAAACATAACTGTTAGTCCTAAAACAAATGAATATGCAAATATAGAAATTAGTATTGCGATTATTTTAAACATATCAATAATCATTGAAATTGCGCCTGAACTGATAAGAGTATTTATTTCATCAACATCATTTGCAATATAACTTTCAAGTATTCCTGTATCATACTTTACAAAATTTAGATATGTAATCTTATGTACCTTTTCTAGCATTTTTATTCTTAAATCTTTGCTTACACCTTCACTCATTAATACAAGTAAAAATTCTTTAAAGAAATTTATTAGCGCTATAGCCACAAAAGTTAGAGTATATATTATTGCGAATAACAATAATTTATTTTTATCATTATTAGTCAATACATCATCTACTATGATTCTTAATATTTGAGCTGGTAATATCGAAAATACTGTAACCAATGCTATAACTAAAAGAGAGATGATAAAGATAAAAGGATGATTTTTTATATAATTTTTTATTACTTTTCCTACACTCATTTTAATCACCTACGATTTTTTTAAATTCTAGTTTTCCTAACAAATTATTATAATTTGATAATGTGTAATCGTTGTCCGATAAAAATAATATCTTATCGCACTCTTTCAATATCTCTTTTTCTTTTGTAACAATGATAACCATTTTATCTTTAAAAGTTTCTTTTATCTCTTTAAATATATCCATTGCTAAATCATTATCTATTGCATTAAATGGATCATCTAAAAGTGTTAAATAGGCATTATTAAACAATGTACGGGCAATAAGTAATCTTTTTATTTGACCGCCTGAGATGTTTGTAGTTGAGTGTGATATAACCATGTTTTTATCAAGTTCTTTATCTAATTTAACTTTTTCTAAATATTTAGAACAATCAAAATCATTAAATGTAACATTATAATCTATACTATCTGTGAATAACTCATTTTGTGCTGATATATACGAGATATAGTTATCGATTATACTATTCTTTACATCTTTAAGTTCATAACCTAATAATTTTATACTTCCCGAGTAGTCATATAATCCACTTAAAGCAGCTAGTAGAGTAGATTTACCACTATGTACAGCTCCGCATACACCAAGTATTTCGCCTTTGTTTAATTCAAACGAAATATTTTTAATTTCGAACGTATTGTCAAATCCAAATTGTAGATTCGATACTTTTAAATTTATATCATTTGAACTAATTTCTAACTTTTGTGGTATTTCCACATCTTTTAAATAAGGTTTAACTCTAGCCCATGAAACTTTAAATTTAGCGGATGCATTAAATATTTTTCCTGTTTTACTAGCCTTGCGAGCCACTAAAACATATGTTGATAAATAACTTGAAAATGTTCCTACAAGCCACACATTATCTAATACATGGCATCCTGTAAAATATATAACAATTACAAGTCCTAGTAAGGCTACTAGTTCATATATTGGTTCAAAACTTGATGAAAATAATGTAGCCTTAACGCCTTTTTTATACATTTTTTCTTGTTCTTCTTTGTACAATTCTAAATAATTATTACTTACACCAAAACCTCTGTAATATACTTCGTTTTTTAAAACATTTAGGGTTAATTCTTTATTTTTTGAAGTTTCTTCTTTATATTCTTTTACATTTTTCATGATTATCTTCTTCATGAATTTAGCAGTTAAAATCGATAATATTACAAATACGACTAACATTAGAGTTGTTTTATAATCCATTATTAACAAACTAATTGTATATGCCGCAAGTAAAACAAACGAATCATAAACTTCCGTTAATATTTTTCTTACACCTTCTGCACTGTCCTTGATATCGGACAAATTTTTGTTTAATATATCTCCTCTATTTGCACTCACAAAATTCGATATATCACTTAATATTAAATTCTCATATGTTTTTGTACGCATCGCAAGGACCATGCGATTAGAAAAATCTCTTACAAAATAGCGTTTAATATATCTATTTATTTGAATGAATATTACAAGCAATATAAATAATAAACAACCTATATATAATTCTTTAACATCTTTATTTAATATGTAATTATTAATCAATTTTCCTTGCATGATAGGAATAAATGCCATTAATGAATTGTATATTAGTCCTGATATAGTAGCTAATATAAACGATACTTTAAATTCCTTAAAATATGTACTTACTTTATCACAATTACTCAAGATTCTTAAAACCTGACTTTCTTAATGATTTTGTCTTTAAATAGACTTTTTCTGTCAATTCTAAATATACTTTTTTCTCTTCTTCATTTAATACACTTAAAGCTTCTTCATAGAATTTAATTTCTTCATTTTCAATATCTGTTTTTACTAAAAAAGCTTTTGGTAAAGCTATTAAACGTTTTTTTCTTGCATCAGTTATATCTATTTCAATTTTAATATATCCTAATGTTTCAAGCTTTTTACTCATTCTTGTAACTAAACCTTTATCAACGTTAAGATATTCTGCGATTTCTAAACATGTACGATAATCTCTTTTAGTTATATATCGTAACATTTCATATTCAGTTTCATTTAATTCTAGTTTACCTTTATTTACTTTATTCTTATAAAGGTTCATATTTCTTACGATTTTTGTTATATTTCTATATTCCATAATATCACCGCTTAGATTATATCACTATTAGTTGACTTGTCAACTAAATCAACAATTAAAAAGGAAGCTTATTTCTAAGCTTCACTTTATTCACTTCTAAGCGCATTAACAGGATCTTGTTTAGCTGCACTTTTTGCAGGAATCGCACCTGAAAGGACAGTTAATATAATTGATAATGCAATCATCATTAATGCTTGATAAGGGTAGAAACAAGCAATATTTGCGCCGGCTAAAGAACTTAATGCCAAATTTAATATCAATGTTATTAAGTATGTAACTAAAACGCCTATTACACCACTTGATAATCCTAACATAAATGTTTCCGCATTAAATAGATGTGATACATCTTTCTTTCGTCCACCTAGTGATCTTATTACACCGATTTCTTTTACACGTTCCATAACTGATACATATGTTATAATTGCAATCATGAAACATGATACAACTAGTGATAATGCAGTAAAGGCAATTAGGGCATATGTTACAACATTTATTAATGTTTTAACCATAGATATAATGACGCCAACATTATCTGTATATGTAATCTTTGATCTTTCGGCATATGTTATTGTTTTACCATTGTTGTTGAAAACGTAATTAGAATCATTCCATTGATCTAAGTAATCTGTAACCTGATTTTTTTCGTCAAAACTCTTAGGATATATTGAAATAGAACTTGGTTTTTCATCATATCCGATAGCTCTGCCTGTTATAGATTTAGAAACATTTACTATACCACTGCCGCCCATAAACATTGACATAAATGTGCTAGTAGAATCTGCTTGGCCTATATATCCTACAGATTCTTTTTCAGTTTCACTTTTATAATCATAATAAGTATAATTATATGTACATATTGGCATTGTAGTACTATTAACTACATTACTATTATTTTTTTCAATGTAAGCTACATAATGGCTAAATGTTGGTTTTGCGATTGTATCTTTATCATAGTCTGTAATAGTATCTTCATGCATTTTCTTAGCTAAATCGTTTGTATAATATAAACCAGTAGATAAACATCCATAGTTTCTTCCTGATTTTAGTTTAATAATTCCTGATATTTTTAACTTATAATAGTTGTCTTTATCATTTGTTATATCATTTTTGTAGGCAAATTTAGGGTATGCAATATCTGTATCTCCAATTTTAGTTGAACCATATTCACTAAAACTATAAGCTTCTGAATTTGAAAGATAATAAAATTCTTTATTTAAAATAGTATCATAATCAAAATATTTTTTATCATTGTTATGATTTGCGCCGTCAACATTATTTGCAATATCTTTACTATTTTGGGCTAATGTAATAAATTCATCTTGTGTGAAATATCCTAATTCAGCTAATACTAGATCTGATAGTTTTTCATCACTATCTAATACTAATAATAATTCATTACTTGAACTAGGAAGAGTCCCTGTCAATATATCATATTGTGTTTCAATGTAACTTGTAGAAGCAGATAATTGTTTTGTAGATGTCACAAGAGATGTAATATATGATGAATATGAACCAATTCCATCTATATTTGATAAAACGGACTCATAATTTGTGATGATTGAACTTAGTGATTCTACACTTTGTTTATCTCCTTTTTGAGTGAATGATGTATAGATATTATTTGATAAATCATAACCATAATTATAATTTATATCCGCATAGTAATCTTTAGGCATTTGCAATAAGAAATCTAAATAATCATCTGTTATCGTATTTTTTACAGTTACGTTTGATCCTGTATTTACCATTTCTAAAATTTGATCTAATACGTAATCAACATTAACATTTCCTTTTAATACTTCATTAGTAATTTTAGCTTTTTGACTTGTAGTCATTAAGCTCATTAAACTGTTTAAGTCATATGTTGTTTCAGATATTGTTATAGGGTTTCCTGATAACATATCATCTTGCATTTTTGTGATATATCC
The DNA here is from genome assembly GCA_963633325.1 of uncultured Treponema sp. Taxonomy (GTDB): domain Bacteria; phylum Bacillota_I; class Bacilli_A; order Acholeplasmatales; family Anaeroplasmataceae; genus JAEELC01. The sequence continues at coordinate 1,517 of CAVGYR010000078.1, read as the reverse complement.
ATTTACTCCTGTTGATACAGATAATACGCTCGCAACACCGATAATACCAATTGATCCAGCTATAGAGATAAGAATAGAACGACCTTTTTTAGATAATAAGTTTTTAAATGATAATTTAAACGATGTCCACCAACTCATCTTAGCTTTTTCGTTAATTGCAGGACTAAATTCTTCTTTTTGTTCTTCTTCAAATGAATAAGGATTTGAATCATCTAAGACTTGACCATCTAGTAATTTGATAATACGTGTTGAATACTTTTCAGCAAGTTCGGGATTATGTGTTACCATAATTACAAGTTTTTCTTTAGAAATTTCTTTTATCAAATCCATAATTTGAATACTTGTTTGTGTATCTAGAGCTCCTGTTGGTTCATCCGCAAGTAATATTTCAGGCTCATTAACTAAAGCACGTGCGATTGCAACTCTTTGGCATTGTCCGCCTGATAATTGATTGGGCTTCTTTCCGTATTGTCCTTTTAATCCTACTTTATCTAAAGCTTCTTTTGCACGTTCAGTTCTCTCTTTAGGACTTATTCCTGCAATTGTTAAAGCTAATTCTACATTTTGTAAAATTGTTTGATGGGGGATTAAATTATATGATTGAAATATAAATCCCACTCTATGGTTTCTATATATATCCCAGTCTTTATCGCTAAATTTCTTTGTCGATTTACCATTTATATATAAATCACCGCTTGTATATCTATCTAGACCACCAATAATATTTAATGTTGTAGTCTTACCACATCCTGATTGGCCTAAAATAGATACAAATTCACTTTTTCTAAATGATAAACTGATTCCTTTTAAAGCTTCTACTTTTGTATCAGCTACTTTATATTCTTTTTTTATATTAACAAGGCTTAGCATATTTACCTCCCGTTTTTAAAACATCATTATAATATTAATACAAAATAAAAGTTTTTAAAATAAAAAAGTTAAGTGCTACATAAAATTTACACAAAAACTCTAAATCTTTTAACTAAGAGTTTATATTAAGTGTCAGATCAATGTTTTCAAATGTTCGGTTATCATATCTTCTACTTCATATGATCCATCATTAATTTCATTAAGTCTATCAATCAACTTATTAATCATTTCTAACAATTGTGGGGCTAAGTCTTTTTCCTTAACTTCATCAAAACAAAACCCACTATCGTTTGTTTCATCTTTAGAGTAAAGAGTACACCATAATTCATTTATTTTTTTCTCAAGATTTTTCAAGACTAAATCGTTATCGACAATTTTGGCACCGCTTGAAAATGTTCCGTCCTCTAGTTGATAATCTTTTAATATTGGACCAAATACGAGCTCAAGTCCTACATAAATTGAAATTTTGTCCATTTCTTTACCTCAGTTATTCTTTACTGATGATATAGTTTAAATATAAACACGTTACTACATCAAATTTTATTATTGAAATAAAAAAATCTGATACCAAAAGTACCAGACATAATTTCAGAAAGATGGTGGACCGTTGGAGACTCGAACTCCAGACCCACTGATTAAGAGTCAGT
>CAVGYR010000077.1:5211-8060 GCA_963633325.1 uncultured Treponema sp. | reverse complement strand
ATGAGATAGTTTCAAAGCCTAAAAAGTTCAGACAATCTTTGAAACAATTATCAATTTTTGATTTTTAGAGGAGGCGATTTAATGTTTAGAAAATTTCACAAATACGAAAAATTATATAATGAGTTTATCAATTCAGGATTTGACAACAACGATATAACATTTTTGTTTATCTACAAACAAGTCAAATACCATTTCGATAGAATTACAAAAGAACCTAAAATCATAGAAAAGGCTTGTCGTGCAGTTTATGATTATTACACAAGTAAAGTCCAAGCCGATATAACTGAGGTGGCAGGTAAATTAGCAATTCTATATGGCTTTGGTGAAATAACATTTTGTGAAGAAGAAGTAGAAATCTTCAAATTGTTAGATAACAGGTGGGATGATTGATTTCATGATGCAACTTGATGATGATGCCTCAAGAAAGAAGATCCTGCTAAGAATCGAAAATAAAACTTATGATTATTGCTTCAAAAAAGCTATAAATGAAAATAAAAGCGTTACTCTAGTGATTAATGAATTACTAGAAAAGGCAATAAACGCTTAAATTTGCACGTATACGCGTTTCTTTTGGAAGAACGATTAATTTACCGACTTTCACTAAAAACGCGCGTAGAACGCAAAATAACGCAAAATTAGAAGGAATTACGACAATAGGAACAATTAAAAATGTTTAATGAAGAGAAAAATAAGAAAAATTTACTAGAAAAAGGCATTTGCAGCTTCGGCACAGCCGCGGGCCAAGTATTCATATACAGAAAAGACAACTTCTATACTCTTGAACTTCATTTTGATAAAACCGATTGTGAAATTGATTATCAAATGCAATTTGAAAAAAAAGATTTAGAGCAATTAGGAGTTCAATACATTTACAAGACTATGCTTGAAAATTTGATGTGGAGACTACACCAAGACTGGATGGAATTCTAAAATGGATAAAACATTAGAAAAGCTACTGAGTTTGTGTGATACTTGGCTTGATACTGATAAAGACTTATGTATATCAGAAGAGGACTTTGATGTATTAAAGTCTGATCTAGAAAAAATGAGCAATGGTGAATTTAAAGAATCTATTTTCTATCGAAGATTTGGAGCTATTTACCTGGATTGCAAAAAGGAATTTAACAACAAAGCCTTTAAAGCAAAGCTTAAAGAAGTAGCAAAATATAGATTAAAAAATTTAGGAAAGTGGGAAAACTAATGGCTAGAAGTGTAAAATTAGACTATTTAAATTACAAGAAAGTAACTAAATTCTTAAGCATTGAAGAATTAAGAGATCAACTTGAATTTGAAAGTTGTAAATATTACTCAAGAAGAGATGTAGAACAATACATGATGACTAAATGCAATAAATGCTTTAATGACTGCGGCTATTGCACACTAAAGAAAATTCATGAAAGCTTAGGCCAAGAAAAAATTATGGAACAATGGGCTTATAGGAATTTAAAAACGTATGGCAATTGTTATTACGAAGTTAGATTCAAAAAGGCTTTAGTTGATGAACTTGAAATGTTAGGTTTTACAGAGATTTCATATAAACCGAGCCTGTATGGTCGAGGCATAATTTTGTATGCAAAAATGGCCAACAAAAAATGACAAAAGAGAAGATTGAAATATTTATTTCAATAATCGTATTAATTTCAATTTTTGGAAATATGAAAGTTGGCAGAGAACATCAGGAAGAAAACGAGGAGAACAAGAACGATGAGTGAAGAACAAAAAGTAATTCTAGTTCTTGTAATCCTGGGCTTGTTATGGATCATATATGCATTTTTTGAAATTAAAAGAATTAGAAAGGAGTACTTAGAATGGAAGAGAACGAAAGAGAAGAAATAGAACATTACTACAAGGGAGTGTGTGCTAAACTTGGTTATGTATTAAATAACCAAACAAAAGAATTAGCTGTTGAGGCGGATTTAAATCCTAGTGATGAATTAAGCGTTTTTAGAGATTTAAACACTGCACTTGAATTAATTTTAAGAATCGAAGAGGTTTATATGCGTGCAGGAGAAAATATTAATCCTGGTTATGCTTTAGAAAAACTTAAAATTTGCAAACGTTGTTTAGACGATGCAGTCGAGTATTTCAAGAAGAAAGATGAAGAAGATGAAATCTAAAGAGTCTGACTTAATTAAATTAAATAAAAATTTAGTTAGCTTTAAGGAAATTCTAAGGTGGTCAAGCGATGTTACCAAACGAAGAAATAAAGGCAGAAAGAAAACTTAATAGGCGATACAACTTTATATTGCTTATATTACTTTCTGAATTAGTAATGATAATAGCTTTAATTATTTATATAATTAAAACAAAATGAAAGGTGAAAATATGGATGTTAGAAAGTTTCTAAAGGATTTAAATAAGATCCAAGTGTTAATCAAAAGTAAGACTGAATTGATTAAATTATTAAATTCAAAGGCTGAATACAAAGGCATATCATATGGTGATGAAGCTGGAGGCTCAGGAACAAGTGACCATATGGATTTAATAATGGAAATTCTAGACAAAGAAAAAGAATTAAAAGAGGCAATAGATAATTATTCAAAAATGCTTACGGATGCAATGGAGTTAATAGACAAATTAGAAAATCCACAACAAATTCAAGTTTTATACAAGCGGTACTTGCAAAATAAAAGGTGGGAAAATATCGCGGTTGAGTTAAATCGAGATATGAGACAAATATACAGAATGCATGGCGAAGCATTAATTGCACTACAAAAAGTTAGTGATAATTTAGAAAATTGTCAGTAAATGTCACAAAATGTCACTAAAATGGTAGTAAATGTCACAAAATGTCACCTAAAAATGTGCTAAAATGATAGTGTAGAAGTTTAGGTAAAAATAAATATCTC
>CAVGYR010000077.1:0-5201 GCA_963633325.1 uncultured Treponema sp. | reverse complement strand
GTGATTTAAACTCCTGTTTTATAAAAATTTTACTTACCTAAAACTACAAAATTATTTTTTTCATAAAATTTTCTTTAAAGGAATTAGCTCATTTGTTAGTTCCTTTTTTGAATGATTAAGGGGACACAATATGACTTATATTCCAGATACAACAACACCAATTAAACATCATTTCACAACTGCGCCTGATGAACCAAATGGTTATTATGAAGGACTACTTACATCTGAAAACAAACGTTACTTTTACCTTTATGACTCGGTAGTTGAAGAAGTAGCTAATGCCTTTTGCAATTTTGATGTTTGTCTTGATATTGGTGATGACCTTGCAGAAGATGATGGAACACCTTTATACGATTCGATTACAGAAGAAGATTTAAGAGTTCTTGAAAAACCTGAAGTCCAACGCTGCATCAAATTAGCAGTTCTACAATACATGGAACTGAGTAGAAATGATATGGTTGTAGCTGCACTTGATGAACAATGGTGTGAAAATGAAAATGATGAAAAGTTCAATGAAATGGAAAAAGACTTCAAAGAAATGACTAGAGAAGAGTTCTTAGAAAAATATCCATTAAGAGATTTATATATTAATCAATTCGATTATTAAAAAATACAAAATGTATATATTAATTAAAATACTAATTTATTATTTTAATACTTAAATGAAATTATATAAGTATTCTATTATAGAAATACTAATATATAGGCTCGAATTAAGAATGTTAAGCACAACGCGTATACACGCAAAGGAGGTGAGGCAGTGACTAAAAGAAAAGACTTATATGAAAAATGGGTGAGTGAAGGCAAAGAAAAAGAAATGCTAGAGCTATTGACTAAATGGTCAAGATGCCTCATCAAAGAAAAGGAAATGGCTATTCTTTTAGGAATTACTCCAGAGAGATTTAGTGTTCTTAAAAAAAAGCATGTTGAAATACAACAAGCCTTAGACAAAGCAAAGCTCTACTTGAAACAGGATCTAGTAAGTGCAATGTATAAAAAGGCTCTTGGCTATGATGTTACTGAAGAAGAACAATTTATCGAAAGTGGAGCTAATAATCAAAAGCCTAAAACTAAAATTCATAAAACTAAAAGACATATTCAAGCAGACTATAATACTCAAGCATATCTAATGAATAAATTTTTTGGTAAAGAATATAATGCAAATTATGATAACATCGAACTTCAACAACAAAAACTAGAAGATAAAGAAGTCTGGTCCTTAAAGAAGTTTGATAATGAAAAAACAAAATAGCGCGTTAGAGCGCTTTTTTAAATGAACTTGATAAAATATTCAATTCAACTAAAGAAACGCAACACGAGCGAAAAGGAGGCGGTTAAATGGATGATAAAGCTATAAAGAAAGAATTTAATAAACTAAAATCGAGTTTACCAAATCTCGATGAATCTAAAATGAATACAATTTCACCTTTGCTTGAACAGGCGGCATTCATTAAGTGCCTTTTGAATGAGATGCAAAACGACCTCAAAGAAAATGGTTACTTCGAGTACTCGAATTATGGGAACTCAAGAGAACGACCGCTTTTTAAATCGTACAAAGATACACTGCCGACTTATTCAAATTTAATCAAGGCTATTAATTCTATCGTTTGTGAAAGAAATGATGAGCCAACCGAAAGTGAAAATGAAAGAACTTTAATCATTGATGACATCGTATGATAGAAAACAGAATTAATTTTAGAGAGCAAATAGCACCTGTCTTTATTGAAGAACATAAAGCAATAAGAAATGGGGATTACACTTACTTTTGGAATGAGGGCGGTCGTGGTTCGACAAAGTCGAGTTTTATTAGCTTAGAGTTTGCACTAGAACTTAAAAAAGACAAGGATGCACATGGAGCTATCTTCATGAAAGTTGCTGACAATATGGAAGCTAAAGTTGCCGAGCAGTTGACTTGGGCCTTTGACAAATTAAACTTGAGTAAAGAGTGGCGGTTAACAAAAAAGCCTTTGAGGTATGTTAATAGATACACAGGACAAAAGATATTTTTTAGTGGTTGTGATGATCCAACTAAAACAAAAGGTATAAAAGTTTCAAAAGGCGCGATTAAAATTGTATGGTTTGAAGAGCTAGATCAATTTGATAGTTGGAGAGAGATAAGAACTGTACTTCAGTCCTTGTTTAGAAAGAACGATTTAACACAACCAAAGTTTAAAGTCTTTGTTTCATACAACCCTCCGCGTGAACCAAACAACTGGGTAAATAAATGTTCAAAAGAAAAGTGGGCTGATAGATTTGTATTACATACAACCTACCTTGATGTTCCACGTGAATGGTTAACTGATGAATTTGTAGCAGAAGCCGAGCGCTTAAAAGAAGTCGATTTAAAAGCATATGAACATGAATATTTAGGCAAAGCAACAGGGCGAGATGGTTTAGTCTATCCAATGTTTAGTTTAGATAAGCATGTAATTAACGACTTTGAAAAAGGCGAGTTGATTACTCAAGTTGTAATCGGTTCTGATGGTGGAAATGTAAGAGATGCTACAACATTAGTTCCTTTATGTGTAACTACACACGGAAGAATCGTTTGTCTTCCTACTTTCTATTATGATCCATTACTTCCAGGGCATAGACCACTTGCTACAATAGACCAAGTGGAACTAGCTGAGCGTTGGATTTATTCGACTATTTGTATGAAGTATGGAATTAATACTGATTCAATAATAATCAATGTTGATTCGGCAGCTAGTGACTTATTCCTTGAGTTTCAACGAAGAGGCCACTTTGAAACTACAAAGGTTGATAAAAAGGATGTAATGGCTGATATGAGAAGATTACAAAGTGTACTTTCTTATGAAGGTTTATTTGCAATAATAAACAATGGTTATTTAGATCCACTTACAAATGAAGTGTTAGGAGAGAACGATATGTTAATTGAAGAATTATTGAGCAAAGTTATAAATGAAAAAAATGGTAAACCTGAGGATGGTAATGACCACTGCTTAGATGCGTGTAAATATGGCACACGAAAGTTGCAGTTGATTGGAGTGATTTAAAATGGAAAGCGAATTAGATAATACAAAACTGCTACCTTCAAATTTTAGAAGCTATGCAGGTAAAGACCAACGAATACAATATACAGACATAACAAGATATCTTGATTTATACACACCGCTTGAGCGAATGGGACTAGCAAACAATTTTAAGGCCTATAAATGGTCGCTTGGTTATGTTCCTGAAGTTCATAATACATTTTTAGCAAGTGGAATTGGTAAATCGTGCATTGATGTTGTAGCTGACACTGCAGTCAATGGTAAGTTAACATTTAATGGTGATGATGAAATATGCGAAGCCTTAGAATTAGAACTGAGTGAAACATTTACTTCCTCAGTTGATGAAATTTACAGACTATCGGCTATGACTGGATCGTGCTTAAATCGTGTTTGTTTTGATGAAAAGAGAGCGTTTATCTCTTCAGTTCCTTTAGGTCAGTTTAAAGCAATTACTGATTCTAATGGTTGTGTAAATGAATGCTTTTCTTACTTAGATATGAGATCATCGTTTGATGATTATCACAAATATGTTTTATACGAGCATCGCTATTTCAACAAAGATAAAAAACCTTGTGCAATGTATAAAATCACATTGTTAAATTATGCAAACCCTGAAAAGATAGAACGTGAAGATTATCAAGTAGATGATTACAAAGCTAACAAGGATTTAATGAATTTGTTAAGTAAAGTTTATCCAAACGTGGAACTTTACAAAGAGGATGTGCTTCCTTTCAAGGATTCGCTTGGTACAAGCCTTACAAATTGGACTAATACAAATAGCTTTTATCGTTCCCTTTGGTTTGGTGATGCAATGCTTGTGAATGTACTTGATTTGTTATATGCTTATGATTCAGCATTTACGCTTAAAGAAAACGATAAGTATTTAGGTAGAGGGCGAGTTTTAGTTCCAAAGCAAATGCAACAAGGAAGTCTTACACTTAATAGACAAATTGATCGTGCTATTGCATCTAAAGTTTCAATGGCGAATCTTCCGAGTGAAAATTTACCTCGAATGAAACCACTTGATAAAACATTCTATCAAGAATTGACTAATACAAATGGTGAGGCGATAAAGCCAGAGTCAGTACAATTCAATTTAAGAACTGCTGAATGGGCTACTGAAATGAGCCAAGTTGCAGGAGATATAGCTGCTAGACTTAATATCTCGGCTTGTGACTTAGATGCAAGATTAAATGGCGGAATGCAAAGAACTGCAACCGAAATAAACAAAGAAAGCGACTCCACAATTAAGCTTGTGAATAAAAAGCGCATTAAATTTAACACAGCTATTACAAGGCTCGTTAAGGATGTTGCTTACTACTTACTTGGAGCTAGTTACTTAGACAAAATAAACGCTCTTTCAATAAGTTATCCTTCTGCAGGATTATCTAATCCGCAAGTCGCAACTCAAGTAGTGCTTTCGCAATATCAAGGGCATTTATTAAGTCGCTACACTGCAATTAAGTCATTACATCCTGAATGGACTGAAACTGACATACAGGAAGAAATAGACCGAATTGATGAGGAATCAATGTTGATGCCTGAAATGAACACTGAAGATAATGAAATCAATTAATGAGGTGTTTATGTGGCGAAGGATAAATTTAAAAAAATAATTTCAAGCCTTGAAGGTCTTAAAGTGGCCCTTAAAAAAATAATTCAAGAAGCTTTAATTAATGGAACTTCAAGGGAAGATTTAGAAAAGCAAGGCACTAAATTAATTGATGATTTTGTTGAAGAACACAAGGAATTAAATGTTTCATATCCTAAACTTTATGATATGTTTGACCGCTTGTTAAAAGGTAACTTTCTAACAATGTACAAGATATCAACTAGCACATTTAATAAAGAACTTTTAAACGATAAGATTTCAAAGGCGATTCAACTTGATCTAAAGAGAGCTTATAAAAGTGATAAAATCAAAAAAGAATCCTACGTTTTCTTAAGTGGTGACAACATTGAAGTTTCAAAGATAGATGCAAGCGATGCACCTAACCTAAAGTATATCAGAACCAATGCCGAGTTTGGTTATACTCAAATGCAAATTGATAACTATGTTGAAAAGGTCGAACGTGTGATGGATAAAGTCTCACAAATAAACTTTTTAGCTATTAATTCAAGAGGTGCTAGAATTTCACTTAGAAACAAAGCCGAGATGGAAGTTAGATACCAAGATATGCTTGAAGA
>CAVGYR010000076.1:0-8060 GCA_963633325.1 uncultured Treponema sp. | reverse complement strand
ATCTAAAGATTTTATAACAGAAGCGCGGTCTTTTTTATTTAATCCTAGTTTGATATTTGCAAAACATCTTATCAAATAGAATCTAGTTTTAGAATCATAAGATTCATATTTTTTAAAATATTCATTACAAACGCCTTCAAAAAGTTGACCAACTTGCGTTTTCATCTCATCACTAATATAGTTAGATGCGTTATTTAAATAAAATAAACCGATGGCGTAGTTATAAGTATAGCGAATTATAGATTCTTCATTATTTCTTTTTTTAGCTACTTCTAGTAAACGCTTATAAATATTTACATATAAAGCACAATCTTTACTAACAGTATAATCAAATAGTTTATTCGCAAATTCTTCTAATTCTAAAATTTGAGTATCATTTAAAGAATTCAAATCGCGTTTTAACAAAATATCATTTAAAAGTTCATTATTTTCTTTCATGATATTATATCTATCAATCGCATTATTCTGAATTTCTTTGATCAAATCTTCATCACTTAATGAGGTATAATCAAAATTAGCACCAATTTTTCGACATTGATCCATATTATTAAGATATAATTCAATTTTATCTTTAATATTCATTTTGATACCTCCTTAACTTGATAATAAACCCCTAGATTTTCTAGGGGCTATATTATACATAAATTTTTATTTTTCTTCAAATAAATTTCGAACTTTATTTGAGGCAACTATTTCAACAGTATTTCTTGATTGAGGACTAGTAATAATGAACGCATTACCACGACCATTATTTACAATTTGGTCTTGTTCTGTTTCATTTATCTTACCTGCTTTATCGTATAAAGTACACAAATCATCCATGTCGTTAGGTGCTAATGCAAATATAAACGAATATTGACAAGCGTTTATAATTGCAGTTGATTTACGAATCAAATCAGATGTACCTACAAAGTCTTTAACATTTTGTGTTATAACAATTTGCATACCGTTATATTTTCTAATACGCTTAGCTAATTGATACATAAAATCAAGGGCAATAGGATATTTATCATCAATAAATACGTGTGCTTCATCAATTGCAATAATTATCTTTCTATCTGTTTTATGTTTCAAGTTAAAGTCTCTGTTCTTGATAATTTCATTATCAAGCCACTTTAACACAAGTAACATTTGTGCATTTGCAATAGTTTCATTTTTATTAGCTAATAAGCTTCTAAAATTGAATACAGCAAAATTTTCTTGAATAGATAATGTTGAAGGACCGTTCCAAAGTAGTGAATTTCTTCCTTCGTGGGCAAATTTAGAGATAAAGTTTTGAATGATACGTAAATTCTTAACGTCGTAATCATTTTGTGCGTTACTTAATTTTTGATTAACTAAATCATACAAATCTTCAAAAATAGGATAATCAGTCGCACTTAATTTAGATAAATCTGTTGTAGAATCAATTCCTTTAGATTTATATAAATCAATAACTATATTGTTTAGATATTCAAGAGCTTCAGGTTCAATACCCTTAAGAATTACTTTAAAGAATTCTTCTAAGAATTGTAAGTGAACACCAAAGTTATTAACTCCGCCTTCACCTTCATCAACCTCAAGACTTGTAATGATATGGAAAGGATTAAGCCTTCCGCTTGTAGCCGTACCTACATCTAATACCTTACCACCTAAACTATCAGCTAAGAACTTATATTCATCTTCAGGGTCTAAAATAAATATTTTAGAATTTTCGCTAGCTAAATGTGTAAGTATTGTTTTAGTCGCAAACGATTTACCACTACCTGTTTTACCGATGATAACCATGTTTGAGTTAACGTGTTCGTTATCACGCTTGAAGAAATCAACAATAACAGGGAAACCTTTTGAAACACCAATAATATCACCATTAGTATCCATCATTGTCGATTGAACGAATGGGAATACAGCTGCTAAGCTTGATGAATGAATTGAACGCGAATATTCTTCAAGAGGATCATATTTAGATAAATTTTCACCGATAAATACTTTATTTTGTCTCGCGTAATTATCAACTAACTCGAATCCTTCTTCTGATAATGTTGAACGAATATATTTTCTTAAATCTTTAATAGAATGTTTAGAATCATCATATAAAGTAATGTGAATTGTAACTTTATATAAAACTTCGTTATCATTTGATAGTCTTCTTAATAAATCTACAAGCGTATTGATATGAGTTTGTTTATCAATTAAACTAGAAGCTTTATAAGAATTATCACTTTGGCTAATTAATTCTTGAAGAGATCTATCGATCATACGTACAGCTTTACCTTTTTCATAAGGCTCAAAGTTTAGCACAACTTTCGTATTTTCGATATTAAACATCTTGTAACCCCAGGCATTTAATACATATAAAGGATAACCTTTAACTGTAAAATTAAATGTTTTAACCCCGTCTACAAAAACATTTTTAGTTGTTAATTTAATATCATGAGGAATAATCCATTCATATAATTCTTCATCATTTAAATAATCTACATCTTTTTCGTTAAAATCATGAGTGAATGTATGTTTTAAGAATATCGCAAGTTCTTTACGATTTAAAATCTTACTAGTCATACCCGCATCAATAAATGATGAGATTGCATTATTTAAGATTTCGTTTATTACAGCTTTATCACTATCATAAATAACTAAATAATAATAAGGCTTAATAATAGATTGTTTTTCTTCTAAAGCTTTATAGGTATTGATGCGCTCTAAAATTATTTGATTGCGTTCAAATAATTCTTTCTCGCTCATTTCACCTTTATCAAATAATTCTTTTATTTTTTCAAGCTTTTTATTCTCAGCTTCAATAAAATCAGTTAATGATAAACATCTATCGATTTTCACTAACGAACCACGAGTTTTACCAGAAACAGTTCTTAAAATTTTACCGAAATGGTTTTCAATAATTTCATCTTGTTTATATCCTGATAAAAGTCTGAATTCACGAGGATCAATCTCAAGAACACCTGCATAATATGAATCATATACTGCATAATTATCTTCAATATTTTTAAATGGAATAATTTTTGTAATATTTGAACTTGCATCTTTATAATTCAAATTATATTTTTTAATTGAGAACAAGTATTTTACATAGTTTACAAAAACCATGTAAAATCTTTGTCCATCAAACGGTAAATAAAGTCCTATTGCAATACACAATACAAATAACATCAAAAAGTATTTTGCAAAACCAATATTAGTTAAAAATAGTAATACTTCAATTAGAAGGAAAAATAAGGCAATGAATATATCAGTTAATGATACATTTCTAAAGAATTCAATTTTAACTTTGGCAGTTTTAGGAATTACTCTCATTACTTATTCTCCCCCTCAGTATTTAATTTTGAATTGTCCTTAATTGCATTAGCTACCATGCTAGTGCCGGGTTTTTCATTAGTTTGGTTATTTTGATTACTAGTATTGTTATTATTACTTTGATTGTTTGTTTCGTTATTACCGTTTCTAATGCTATCAGCTATAGAATTACTTTGATTTTGATTATTGTTTTGTCCGCCAGTAAATTGGTTACTAGAAGATTGATTTGAGTCACTGCTTTGTCCTGTTGAACCATTAGAGCCGTTATTACCATAACCAAATGCGCTCTTAATACCAGACCAAGCATTTTGACCTGTAGTTGCAGGGTGAAGAGCTGCACGAGTTAAGCCAAGTGCGGCACTGCCTGTACCTTTAACAGCACCACCTAAAGTCTTCATTAGAGCACCACGACCCATTACAGCTTCTCTCATTTCTTGTGAACCAGCACCACTAGATACTAAGTTACCAACTAAGCTCATAGAACGCTTCATAGATAATGCGCCACCGATGATAATTAAAATCTTCATCAAGTTGTTCATGAACCAGTTATCATCGAAGAATTGTACTGAATCAGGGATGATTGCGGCTACTACGAGGATATAAATATTAATCGCGATAATCGTACCATAACCCATGATAAATTTTATCAAGACTTGATCACGCCACAATTTAAATCTCGCGCCACCGTCTAAAACTGAAGACGCAATTGAGAATGGGGACGCAATAAACAAGATTACAATAGAAATAGCTCTATCTACAAAACCAAGTAAAGCAAATGCGATATTTACCATGATTGCGGCTCCTGCTATCCAACTCATCACAAAGTTATAATCACTAAGATTGATTTGGCCTTCAACAGCTTCGGTATTCGTCCAATCAATACTTTGTAAAGCTCCAAGATCAGAATTTTCAGGCGCAAACGATATAAACAAGAATCGACCGATTGAAGACGCATTTGTACTAGTAGCTTGATATACAGCCTTCATTAATACATTAAGTAAATTAATACTTACAATCATAATGAAAGGTACGAGCATAAATAGTAAGAACGATTTAAATGCTTTTACACAAACTTGACCAGGAGTATCTTCTACTTTGTCTTTCACCATAATTCGAATAATTGCAATAATAGTTAACATTACTAAAACTATTATGCCTATAACAGCCGTAGTTTTAAACGCAAATGCAATATTCTCATTATAGAATAAATATGTAATTAAATCTGTACTATCTCCATTAATTGTAATATTATCGATTCCTACAAGTTTGTTAGCACATTGCATTAAGGCATCAACTAATTGAAATAGAGATTTTGAAATGGAATATAAGAATTCCCAAAACCAATCAAACATATATCGTACCTCTCTTTAGAGATTTTCATTTCTTATTAAGACATTAGTGAAAGTAAAAATTGAATCATTACTCTCATCTAAATCACAATTATTGTCAAATAAAATTATAAGATTGTAACCTTTTGAAACCTTTGTTTCTTTTTTATTTAAAGCTATAGACTTAAATTTTTGAGTTAAAGTTCTTTGTGTTGTTAAAACAGGAGTTTCATCAAGAGTTTTAAAGCGAGTGATGGAGATCTCCTTTGAAGAATCTTCACTATCTTTCTCTTTAATAATTTCCGTTTCAAGTGTTTTATCGGTGATATAAAAACTTAGACTCAAATTTGTTGAAGTACTAGACGCAAAGAAGATATAAAAGTCAGATAAATTAATATCTTTATTAATGCTTATAATTAATGCTTGATATTTATCTTCTTCGATACTAGATTCAATTTTTGTATCGTCGTAACTCTTTTCGTTATAAAAATCACTCATATTTCCATCAGTTTTCAAGTAATTTTTATAATAAGAAACCGAATCAAAATAGCTATAATAATCGCTTTCGTCAGAATAGTTCCCTAAATCACAACAACTAGATAGTGCTAAACTTAAGATTAAGAATAGCACTATGCCTAGTTTAGTATGTGTAGTTAGCATACCAATCTTTGAATACATTTAATCCTACTTGTAACATGATTAATAGAATGAAAATTAGTACGAAACCAATAATTGCATTCTTTAAAGCTTTCTTCGCCTTATCATGTTCTTGTGGTTCATCAGCACGTGCAAACTTAACACAAAGTAAGATTACCCAAATTGCGCCAAGTGAACCAACTAGGGTTAATAATACAGGAACTAGAACTGAACAAAAGTCAGTAATAGGTTTAACAATCTTTGTCATTTGATCACTAGTTAAAGCTAAAATTAAATTAAACATAAACTTTTAATCCTCCTAAATTTAATCTATTTTTTCTCTCTTTCGCAAGAACAATCCGGCAAATAAAGCAGAAGCTATAACAACAAGTATAACTATAATTAAGATACTTGATGCACTATTTGCTGTGTATTGTCTCTTGAATTCTAATACTGTCGTATTACCTTGAGTATTAGTTACCTCTATTCGATAATCGCCAAGCTCTGAAATTACAGGTGACGACATATCGCTTGTTGTAACATTAACAGTTTTAATAAGAGAATTATCTTTATAAATTCTAATAACGTCTCCTACTTGGTAACCCTTAATTGTTACATTGTCAGATGTTGATCCATGATTCTCTACACCAACTAATTCAACGTTTGGTGTCTCATCATTGATCAATACACTAAATGAAACTATGCTCCTGTCGGCTTTAGAAGTCATTACAAGATCATAACTACCATTATCACTTAATACTACACTAGAATAATTATCATATTGAATTACATTACTTAAATAAGAAATCTTTGTACCACTTAAATTAGTATAATCTAAACGTGTAATTATATAGTTATATGGTGTATTATAACTAAATTTAGCTAATACATGAGTATAAATATAGAACGAGAAGTATGCTTCATTTCCTATTTCATCACATATTAACATTTCCCATTTACCATTATCGCTAAATACTGATTCTTGATCAGTTTTAAGAACACCATTTAAGTATGCCTTTTTAACTGTTAAATATTCACCGTCTCTTGTAGCTTTAATACATACATTACCATTATTTGATACATCACCTAATACAACAGTTCTACTTGTATCTCTTTCATAAGCTGTAAAACTTACAATAGAGTCTTTAAGAATATTTAATGTCTTAGTGTTTCCTGCTTTATCAAAAATAGTGAATGTATATAAACCATCTAAATGTAGTGGTGAATCAGATGTATAATCATAAGATTTATTATCAAGTAAATAATATGCACTATAATCTGTATCGAATATAACACTAAAATCTTTGTTTAATGTACTTACGCCATTTAAATCAGTGGTTTTTGAACTAATATTGCACTCAATATTTCTTCTTAATAATACTGCATTAAAACTATATTTGAAACCATATTCATCAATATATGAAATTTTATAAGTATATTCACCTGTTAATGAAGCTTCATGGAACTTTAATGAATATTTAAGATTGTATGAATTAGAATCAATTGTAAACTTATAAACACTAGCTTCTGTTCTAAATTCTAGAATGTCATTAGAATAAATATAATCATCTTCGATTTCAATCTTGTTATATTCATCACTTGTTACAATCTTTTTATAAACCTCAAAGACTGATGTTTCTTGATAATGAACTTGTTTAACACAAGTATTACCATATGCATCTCTTAATACTATATAATAAATACCGTTTCCATCGTTACCTATTATATTAGTCATTTCCTCTTTTTGATCAGATAATTTATCATACAAAATATTTTCTTTTTTATCATTATAGTATCTATAAGAAATATAATATATACCATATTCTTCAAGTTTTGTTTCATCAATAGATAATTTTTGATTTGTATATAATTCTTCTTTTCTTAATGCATCTTCATTAAATCCTGTAAAAATATCATTATTTACTTCAAAATCTGATTCAGAAATTTTTAGAACAAAGCTTCTATCATTATTATATTTATCTGTAATAGTTACTCTATAAGTTCCACTTTCACTAATTACAAATGATAAATAATCATCGTTTTTGATTAATTCGAATTTGTAATCTTCGGAATCTTTTTTAACACCAATACTTGCATTTAAATCATATACTAAAATGTTTGCTTGATGATTTGAATAATAATTAATATCACCTTGATATGAATAATCAATAGTTGATTCGTCTTTATAAGTCATATTAATTTTAACTTCAAGACTCTTAAATACATTGATCACGTATTGTGTTATATTACCATACTTGTTTATTACATCAAAGTAATAATAACCATCGTCATTTCCGTACCATGTATCATTTAATTTAGTTAAATCAACAATCTTTGACTCACCAGTTTCATTCGAATCTTTACTATAACGATATATTATTGTTTTAATGTTTTCATCTATATTTTCATTGATACAGAAATTTTTATTAATATATGAAATACCATCATTAAAATCAATGTTATCTTTAGATTCATTAGTAAAATCAACACTTGATTTAACATTATACATTTCAACATTAGAATAGAAAGGATTATTAGTATAATTGCTTGTAAGACGAGTTATAAAGTTAACTTTTTCTTCACCAACATTTCTTATATCAATATATAAATAAGAATCATCAGTTTTTGCATATATTTCTAAATTTGATAAATCTAGTTTAAATTTTTGATATGTGTTACTTTGAATCTTTTCATCGTTAAAATCGATAGTTGCTAAATTGTTTTTATCATATATATACGTTGTGTCAGTTTCACTTATAACTTTATATGTATATAGATAAACAACATTATCATTAAATGTAATAT
>CAVGYR010000075.1:1128-8089 GCA_963633325.1 uncultured Treponema sp. | reverse complement strand
ATAATAATATTCCAATAGCTCACATGATTGGATTGATAGCCACTCCTAGTAATTTTATGGCATATCATATGGCATTTGATAAGGAATATAGTCGCTTTCAGCCAGGTAAATTGGTAATATATCATTTGTTAAATTATTTGAAGGATAAAGAATATAATGTTTTTGATTTTTCAAGAGGAAATAGTTTATTAAAAAAACATTTTAGCATAGAAAATTCAAAAAATTACAATATTTATATAAACCCAAATGTTTTTGTAAAAATAAAATTATCGTTTAGAGGATTAGTAAAACAAGCAAAACAACTTGTAAAAAAATTTCTATGTATAATAATTAAACGTAATAATGGAGGTAATCATGCAAAATGCAATAATAATGATAGATAATGAGAAAGATGAATTTAGTGACTTTTTAAATCTTACTTTTACAAAAGTATATGATATGTATACTAAAATATACTTTAATAATTATGAAGATTTAAATATCACAAATAAAGAATTTGACAATTCAATTTTGGTGTTACCATCATCACTAAATGAAAAAAAGAGAGAATTGATAATTACTTCACTAAATTTTGATAAAACAAATGTATATATATATGACATAAATAAGCTTAGTTATATATATACCAACAAAGTTGATAATATTGATGGCGTTATATCAAAATATTTAGCCTATTATTGGATCGATAAAATTCAAATACCAATTGCAATACATTGTAATTTAAAATGTAATAGATGTTATCATTTTTCAAACCTACAAGCCGAAGAAAAATTTTATGATTTAGAACAATACAAAAAAGATATTAATAATATTAATAAATTAGGTTTTAAAATATTTGAGTTTAGATTTTTAGGTGGAGAACCTTTGTTGTGTGATGACATTTTAGACTATATTAAATATACAAAACAAATATATCCATATTCAAACATGAAAATAATAACAAATGGAATATTATTATTATCAAAATCAGAAGAATTTTTAAAAGAGTTATCAAGGTTAAATATTTCAATTTCAATTTCATTATATCCACCAATGATGAAGAGAAGAAATGAGGTTGAATCAAGACTTATGAAAAATGGTGTAAGTTATGAAATATTTAGACTAGGTGATAGATTTAATAAAATTTTAAATGAGAATGAATCAACAGACTTTGAAGATGTGGCAAAGGAATGTGAAAAATGTATTATTATATATAATGGTGTTATAAGTAGATGTGCACCATCAATCTTTATTAATATTTTTAATAATAAATTTCAATACAATTATCCAGAAACAAATAAAGAAATAACATCTTTTAAAAGCAGAAAATTAGTTCTTAAATATATAGATAGACCTGTTGAGTTGTGTAAATATTGCTCTGGAGATTCAAATCCAGTATCATTCAAGTGGAAATCAACGCCAAAAGAAATATCACCAAATGATTATATAAGATAATAGTAAGGAGATGACAATATGCAAGAAATAGGATTTTTATTTGGGGCTGCTTCGGGTATAGGCAAAGCAACATACCAAAAGATAAGGAATACTTATCCTGAATTAAAGTTAATAATATTGGATAAATCACCAGTTGATTTATTGAATAAAAAAGATGAATTTTATCAGTTAGATTTAAGTGATTTTGAAAATGCAAAAAAGTTTATTAAGTTAAAAATTAATAATCAAAAATTGGTGGTTAAATTTATTATTAATACAATAGGATATCAAGAAAATGTTACTATTGATAATATTGATTATATGCAATGGGATAAGATGTATAATGCTACTGTGAAGTCGATATTTTTTATAGAAAGAGAAATAATTAAATTAATGAAATTAACTCCAATAAATAATCAGTCAATTGTTAATGTTACCTCAATTCATACTGAAATAATTAGAGATATAGTTCATTATTCTTCATCAAAATCAGCCATTAAAATGATTTCAAAGGAATTGGCTTATCAATTAGCATCTTGTAATATAAGGGTCAATTGTGTTGAACCTGGTTCTATTGATACACCTTTACTAAGAAAAGATTTAAATAATAATGAATTGATAAATGAAGCTGCAATGAATATTCCCATGAAAAGACATGGAAAACCAGATGAAGTTGCTGATTTGATACTATTTTTAATATCTGATCATGCAAAATATATTACTGGTGAGAGTATAGTGATTGATGGTGGATTATCACTTATAATATAGGAGGACAATATGAAAGAATCATTTTATAATATAAAATTCCAACACAATGGTTTGAATTTTATATACAATACTAAGAATTCGAAACTAATTACATTTGACAACTATGATAATTTGTTTGCTAATCATTATTCTGACTTGGTATCAAATGGTTTTCTTGTTGCTGATGATTTTAATGAATTTGAAGAAGTTGTTAATAAACGAAGTGAATATTTATCAAAAGAAAAAGATTATAAACGTTTTACTATTTTACCAACTACTAAATGTAATGCTAATTGCTCTTTTTGTTATGAAAATGATTCACCAAGATATGATATGAGTGATGAGGTTGTTGAACAAACAATAAATTTCATTAAGCAAGAAAGCCAAGAAAAAAAGAAAATAAGAGTATATTGGTTTGGAGGAGAACCATTAGTTCGTAGAGATATTATTGATAAAATATCTAAAAGTTTGATTGAGTTCAGTAATGAGAATGGCATAAGTTATCAAGCAAGTATAGCAACTAATTTGTCACTGCTTGATAAAGATGACATTGAGTATGCAATAGAAAATTGGCATTTAAATAAAATAGAGTTTGCTTTTGATGGTAATAAAGAACAACACAATAAAAGTAAGGACTATAAAATAAAGAATTTTGATGCCTTTCAGCATAATTTGGATATGATTGATTGCTTGTTAAATAAAAATATAATCGTGCAAATAAGATTTAATATAACAAAGGAAAATTTTAATGATGCAATGTTGTTAGTTCAAGAAATACTAAAAAAACATCATGGTAATAAAAATCTTCTATTATATTTAGGAGTTGTTTTTAAAACACCTAAAAATCAAAATTTAACAAAAGAAGAACTTATAGAAATGCGACAAATAGGAAATTATTCAATTGAATTTTTCAAATTATTAAAGAAATATAATCATATTCAAGGTGTTAATGGACTCCCTTTAACATATAAAAAGAACAATTGTTATGCTTCTAATGATGATTCACTTGTAATTGGACCTGCTGGTATAATTACAAAATGTCAAATGTGTCCAGATGATGAATTAAATAAAATTGGAGATATTTATAGTGGAATTGACTTTTCTAGTAAAAATTATAATATTTGGTGTAATACATTATATTTTGACAAATGTCAAAAATGCAAATTGTATCCAATGTGTTTATCTGGATGCATTGGGCAAAAGTATATATATAACGAAAATACCTGTTGTAAAGAGAGATTTTATTTAGATGAACTTTTGAAAACAGCTGTTGATATGTTAGATGAAGATAAACAATTGATAAAAAACAGAGTATTATCTTTAATGAAGAATACAACCATCGGCATGAATTTTTGCTGGAATCCATCAGATTCCAATGCTTTAGAAAAATATGTTGATTATATAGATTGGTGTGATAAACACAAGATAAAAATTATAAGAATTATTTTTAGTAAATGGGGATTAAATTGTATTTATAATAAAAAAGATGTAATAACACTAAAACATATTGTTCATTATGCCTCAACAAAAAATATTAATATAATAATATCTTTGCTAAATTTCACTGATTTTAATAAAATCAATTATTTAGATATTAATGATAAAAACTTTTCATGGAATTTTAATAAATATCAACCCATTGATAAAAAAGTATCATCATTTTTTAAAAAAATTAATAATGTTCTAGTTGAAGATATAAATTATGTGCTAGATAGTATTATTGAATATAATAATATAAAGTTTATTGAAATAATGAATGAAATAGATCAGGTTAATTGTAATGATAAAGTTTTAATAAATTGGTGTAATAAGTTAATTAACATATTATCAAAAAAATATCAGAAATATATTTTTACATGTAGTATTTCAAACTACCAAAAATATGATTTGTATAGAAAAAAGTTAAATTGTTACGTGGATCTTCATTTTTATAGTTTTCCAAGCGAAAGTGCATTTAAAAATTTACAATACGCAATGAAAGCTTATAAAGAAATTTTATATTTTGGTGAATATGCAAAAAACTCTGATTATTCATATATAGATGATTATGGTAGCAAATTATATTTTACTTCAGGATTATGGGGTTCATACTTTTTAAAACTGACTTATTCAGCAATGAGTTGGTGGTGGGATGATATAATTATAAATTCTGATTACGAAAGAATTATTGATTTTTACAACAGAAATAATCTTAACTTTCAATTTGATGGGTTTGAAGAAATGTCAACAGAAGAATTAGGTATAGAATATAACAACAATAGTACAAATAAGCATACTCACGAAATCAATAAAATAATTGAAAGAATAATAAATTTATTAAAGCATCCACTATTTATATTTAATGAACTAAAAAACATAAGGAAATTTTTATCTAGAAAATTAAAAAAAGAAAAAAGTTTGAAGGTTTATAAAATTTGGTCAAAATCTAAAAAAATTTTTTATATTGAATAAGAGATTTTATGTATACGATTTGATAAAATGTACTAAAAAAATCATTAATATCAGAGAAAAATCAAAAATAAATGTATATGGTTGTTATATTTTAGAAGAAAAATAAAAAAAACACAAACTTGTGGTATAATATATCAACGAAAAAGGAGTGATTTATATGGTGATTTTTAAAGCTAATAATTTAAAAAAGTCTTATGGTGCTGATGTAATATTTGATAATGTAAGTTTTGATTTAAAAGAAGGAGAAGTTGTTGGACTTTTAGGCAGAAATGGGACAGGCAAATCTACTTTATTAAAAATATTAAAAGGATTAGAAACACCAGATTCTGGAAATATTCAATTTTTTAAAAAATGTTCAATGGGCTATTTGGAACAAATTCCTGAATATCCTAATATGACTGTTCAAGATGTTTTGTATTTACCATTTGAAAAAGTTATGTCAATTGAAAAAGATATGAGAGCAATAGAAGGACTATTAGCAACCTCATTAAATGAAAATGATATGAATAAACTATTGGAAAAGTATGGAAGATTACAGGAAGCGTTTGATAAAAATAATGGCTATTCAATTAGCAGTAAAGTTGAAAAGATAAAAAATGGTTTGAATATAACTGAAGATTTGTCAAATTCTATCTTTGATAAATGTAGTGGTGGCGAAAAGACTAGAGTGCTTGTTGCAAAAATGTTGTTAGAAGAACCAGAAATATTATTGTTGGACGAACCTACTAATAACTTAGATATTAAAACATTGGAATGGTTAGAAGATTATATAAAACAGTATAAAGGAAGTGTGTTAGTTGTATCACACGATAGATACTTCTTGGATCATGTAATAGGCAGAGTGCTTGAATTAGATACGGATGGAATAGAAGAATATGATGGTAACTATTCTAAGTATATACAAGATAAAGAGCAAAGGTTTTTAGAAAGATATAAAGCTTATGAAAATAATCAATACATAACACACAGAATGGAAATGCAAGTAAGACGTTTAAAATCAATGAATTCACAAATTTTGAGAGGTGTTGCAAATAAAATTGAAAACAGATTAAATAAAATGGAAAAAATAGACAAACCAATTTTTGAGAAAAAAAGTATGAGAATGAATGAATTTTCTGGAAGTCGTTCAGGAGCAATACTTTTAGAAGCTGTTGGAATTGCAAAATTTTTTGAACAAAAAGAATTATTTTCTGATATAGATTTAACTATTGAAAAGGGAGACAGAATTGGAATAATTGGAGAAAATGGTTCTGGTAAGACTATGTTATTAAAAATTTTATTAGGTCAAGAAATGCCTGATGATGGAATAATTGAAATTTCATCAACTGCAAAAATTGGATATTTGACACAAGATACATCTTTTGAAGATGAAGAAAAAACGATATTAGAAACATTTATTCAGTCATTCGATAGTATGAATCAAGGTGAAGCACGAAATAAATTAGCATCAATGTTGTTCACTAGTGATGATGTTTATAAAAAAATAAAAGTATTATCAGGTGGTGAAAAAATAAGGCTAAAACTATGTATTTTGATGAATCAAAACCTTAATTTACTTGTTTTAGATGAGCCAACAAATCATTTGGATTTAAATTCCAGAGAAGTTTTAGAAGAAAACTTAATGAATTATTCAGGAACTTTATTATTTGTATCACATGATAGATATTTCTTAGAAAAAATGACAAATAAAATTTGGAATTTAGAAAATAAACAAATGGAAGTTTTTTCTGGAAATTACGACGAATATATAGATAGAAAAAAAACGCAGTAATAGAGGAAACATCTCCCATTTTAAGAAAAACTAGAAAATAGGTGATACAATGATAATAATGAAAGATCATCAAAGAGTACATAATTTTCCTAAAGAAAATTTGTGTATAGTAACAGATTTTGATAAAACAATTACTAGCAATGATAGTGTTAGTTCAATTGGTGTTTTTTCAAATTTCTTTCCAAAGCAGTATGCAGAGGAAAAGTCAAAAATTATGGAACAAGAAGAAAAAATATTTTTATCAAATGATATTTTCAATGTGCAAAAAGAGCAATTGCTTCATTCTATTTGGATTAAAAAATTAAAACTATTAAAAGAATTTTTAAACAACTATAAAGTTATTAATGATATAGTATCATCTAATCAGTTTATTTTTAGAGATGATGCAATAGAAACTATAAATTATCTTCAAAGAAAATACCAAGTTATTATAAATTCGTCTGGTTTTGGTAATTTGATTATAGAATTATTGAAAAAGGAAGGATGCCATTTTGATAACCTTGTTGTTTTTTCAAATTTTATTCAAAATGGTATGATAGATTTTTCTAAAATGATTGATCCATATAGAAAATATAATAC
>CAVGYR010000075.1:0-1118 GCA_963633325.1 uncultured Treponema sp. | reverse complement strand
GATTTAAGTATGCTCCCATTAGATTTGAACAAAATATCTGTAGGATTTTTAGATTGCGAATATGATACTTATCTTAAAGATTTTACAAGTGATTTTGATATTGTAGCAACTGAGAATGAGCCTTATAGTTCTCCAGTTAAAAAACTAAGTTTATAAGAGGTGAGTATATGGAAGTTATAATTTTATCAGGTGGTTTGGGTACTAGATTGAATGGTGTAATAAAAAACATCCCTAAAGTAATGGCACCTATTAATGATAAACCATTTTTAGAATATGTATTAAATGATTTAAACGAACAAAAAGTAAACAAAGTTATTCTTGCTACTGGTTATAAAAAGGAATATATCAAAGATTATTTTGGAAATAAATATAAAAATATTATAATTGAGTATTCAGAGGAAGAACAACCTTTAGGTACAGGAGGAGCAATATTAAAAGCATTAACAAAAGTTACAAATAATAATGTTATCATAATGAATGGTGATATTTATACGAAACTTAACTTTGCTGATTTATATAAAAGTCATTTAAACAGTGGTGCTGATGTTACTTTATCTTTAAAAATGATGGAAAATTTCGAAAGATATGGATCGGTTACATTGAACAACAATAGAATAACCGATTTTAATGAAAAGAAATTTGTTTCTAAAGGCTACATGAGTGTTGGATGCTATGTATTTAATCGTAATGTTTTAGCTGATTTTAAAAAAAATACAAATTTTTCAATAGAAAACGATTTCTTTACGAAATATGTTAAAGTAATGAATTTTATGCCTTATTTTTATCATGATGTTTTTATTGATATTGGTATCCCTGAAGATTATGAACTAATAAAAAAGGTAATAAATTATGAATAAATTCAATATTCTTATACTATTTTTTATAATATATTTTATATTAATTACAATGGATATTTTTCAACCTAAGAAATACAACTTAATAGAAATTATTAAAAGAGTTTTAATTTTCAGCATTTGTTTTTTATTTTTTCTAATATTTAAATTAATTGATTTTAATGATGTAATACTACTATCGATTGTTTTTGTTATTTTAAATTTAATTGAATTTATTGCTAGAAAAATATATTACAATAAGTTACCTAGTAAAAGTATTTGTTA
>CAVGYR010000074.1:0-8142 GCA_963633325.1 uncultured Treponema sp. | reverse complement strand
TTTTTTTTGATTTAATTTTGATGCAAGTTCCATGAGTTCTTCCTGTGTTGTATGGATATAAGTTGATGCACTAACCTTTGGAGTATTGCCAAGCCTTGAACTGATAGCAAATTCATCATATCCAAGACTTCTTAAATAGGAAGCGTGAGAATGCCTTAAGGAATGCAGATGTAAATCGTATTGTTCTTTAAGTCCTGCTGCTTCGACCGCAGCTGTTAAAACTCTTCTTAATTTTTGTTGATTCAAATATTTTGACTTCATAGAGAAAAGAATTTCTTTTGGTTTTAAACGCTCTATATATTCATTTAATATTTTTATTGTTTCATCATCAAGATAAACTTTTCTAACACTATTTTTTGTTTTAGGAGCTAGAACATAATCTGTGTTAAAGACTCTTGAATAATCTTTGTTTATATTTAAATAGTTTTCTTTGTAATCTTCAATGGTCAAGGCTGCAAGTTCACCAATGCGAAGCCCAGTGTAATATAACAGGTGTAAAATGGTATGATAATAGAATTCAACATCTAAAGACAAATCAAATTGATCTAATATTTTTTTGAAATCTTCAGGAGGTATATAAGCCTCCTTTTTTTCATTTTCTACAATTGAGTAGTCTTTATAAGGCTCCATTAAAGGTAGTTGCAAGTTCCCTTTGATGTCGTATACAAGAACACAATAATTTAAAAAGTTCTTCATTACGTTTAGTATTTTGTTTGTAAATTTGACTGATAATTTTTTGTCAATAACAAATTGTTTATATTTTTGAATATCTGAAATAGTGAGTTTGTACAATTCCTTGTTTGGAATACTGATTAAGAAAAGTCTTTTTACTTGATCATATAACCTTAAAGAAGTCGGCTTTATTGTTGATTTGGTGTTTTTAACATAATCATCAAAGGCTTTATATAATAGAACTTTTGATGAAGTTCCGTTTACAAGTTCGTTTTGACTTTCAATTTCTGCAATTTTAGCTTCGTTTTTTGTCTTGAATCCGCGGCCTTTTTTTTGGATTCTCTTGCCATTAACTACTTTTGTATATTGAAAGTAATAAGTTCCTCGCTCCTTATCTTTATAAATCGGCATCTTTTGGAACCTCAAATATAGCTAAGGCATCACGAATTTTAATGGCTTCTATATATTTAACGAGTTCTTGTAACTGGGCTTTAGTTAAACCTTTTATTGAATCTAATATATATCGTTCCTGAATAGTAAGCCTTTTTAAATCCTCTAGTTCCTCAGCGGCTTCCTTTGTTTCGGAGCGGCCTAGCATGTAGTCTGTTGTGCAGTGAAAGTAATTACATAATGTTTCTAGGTTTTGTTGTGTGAACGGGCGTTCTTCGTTCTCCATGTATGATAACACTGCATATGAAATCATAGTTGCCTCACCTAATTCTCTAATTGTCATCCCTTTAGATTTTCTTAATTGTCTTAAATTGTTCATAATATCACCTCGACTAAATTATACAATATATTGTTAAAACAAAAATAAATCTTACCAAAAAGTTAAAAAGTTCTTGCATTTTATTAACAAAGTGGTAAACTATAGTTGAAGAAAGATAACAAAGAGGTAAAAAAGGAGGACACACTATGGAGAATTTAATTAAAGCTTATGAAAAGAAAATCGAAAACGCAACAATAGAAAACGACCTTAAGAATATTATGATTGGCATTTCACAAGATTGCTCAGCATACAAACTTAGCTGGGAGGCATTCTTGAACCTTAGAAAGCAAGTCAAAGCAAAGGGTGCTAAGATTGGAAGCGAATGGACTGATTTATGCTAATCAAGGAGGAACGAATATGATAATGATAATTAAATGTAAAGATGGATTTATTTATGAAATTGACATGAGTCAAGTCACTAAAGGGGCATTCGATGTGTTCTGTAGTTGGATTGGCGATTATGATGTTATTGATTATAGAGTAAAGGAGTTGATGTAAGTGAATACAAATCAAAAGTTGAAGGAATACTTGAAAGAAAACGGAATCACTCAAGCATTCATTTGTGAAAAAACAGGTTTGACATCTGTACAAGTTTCTAAAATCGTAAATGGGACTCGAAAGATAACTGCTGATGAATTAGTATTAATTTCAAGAGCATTACGAGTGTCACCTGAAATATTTTTTTAAACGGGTGTTAACAAAATGGTAACAAGAGGAACTTATGGAAAATAAAAAAGAACTAATTTTAAAAGGCTACTGGGCCTTGAGTGACATCCAAGAATATTTAGGATGTGGCAGAACAACTGCTTCAAAGATAAAGCAAGCAGCTATGAAACTAAATGGTGGTTGCATTTATAGCTCATATCTAGTGAAGCGTGATGCGGTGCTTCAAGCACTAAATTTAGATCCTGGAAGGGAGTTGATGCTAGTTAAGAATAGCTTAAGTAACAATGATTAATTTATATAGGAGGAAATTATGGAAAAAATAAATCATGTTAAAATCGAGAATTTTAGAAACATTAAATCGTTAGAATTTAATGTAAATAGTGATGCAACAATTGTTGCAGGTAAAAACGGAATTGGTAAATCAAATGTAGTGAGTGCACTTGTTTGGTTTTTCACAGATAGTATTTATACAGACAACCTAGGAGTTGGCGAGAATGATATTAATTCAATAGTACCTAATGACCAAATCAAAGGTGAAAGAGTAGCTGTTGAAGTTACATTTACAGGTGGTGCTATTCTTAGAAAAGAATACGTGACAGGTTATGACCGAGCAACTGGCAAGGCCAACAAACACACAACTAAAGGTTATGTCAACGGAGTTGAATCAAAGAACCTAGATGAGTTCAAAGCGACTCTATATAAGCAAGTTTCATATGAACCAACAATTATCAATGTTAAAGAAGTCAATTTATTTATTGACCCACTATATGCATTACAAAAAATAGATAGTAAAGACTTAAGACAATTTCTGATGCATCTTGGATGTTCTGTAACTAATGAAGAACTATTCAATTTAGGCTTTGAAGACTTAAGGCAATATGAGTCAAAGTATATGGGCAGTTATACTGCAATGAGAGTTGACTTGAAAAAGCAAATCAAATCTATTAACGAAGCCCTTAAAAAGTTCGATGTGTTAAGAAGTCAATTTAATGACATTGAGGAAGTTTCACAAGATGAAATCAACGCGATCAATAATCAAATTGATGAATTAAATGATAAAAAATCAGCTCTAAAAGTTGGTGGGACTACCGATTTAATTAAAGAAAAGACAGTTAAATTAAACACTATGGTTGCTAGCTTTGAATCAGCTAAAAAGACTAAACTAAATGATCTTGGAGTTAAGCAACAAGCGATATTAAATGAAATTGAATTACTTAAGAAAAATCAAGAATTAGAAGCCTCTAAAAAAGGTGCTAATTTAAAGAGTTCAATAGAAAGTGAACTAGCATCCGTTTACTCTTTAGAAACTCAAATTAAGGCTTTAGAAGCACAAAAAGATGCTTTACGTAAACGATTAGCAATTATTCAAACTGCTGCAAAGCAAACTCAAGAAAGCAAGCAAAGATATTCAAAATTATTACTTGAAACCAAATCTAAAGAATTTACTGGATATGTTGTATGTCCTGAATGTGGTACTCAATTTGCACCAAATGAAGAGGAATTGCAAAAGTTTAATTTACGTAAAAAAGATGATCTAGATTATTGCACAAAACAAATAGCTAGTGCCAATTTACAAATCGAAAAGTATATCGAAGAAGTTAATGAAATCAGAACTGGAGCATCAACTTTAGATAAGCAAATGGCTGATTTGAAAGCAAATTCAGTTGTTAAACAAGAAAAAGTAACTGAATTAAAGAAGCAACTTAATGAAATAGATAATGAAGCTTCACTTGAAGATAAAGCCAAGATTGAGGATTACAATAAACAACTTCAGGATTTAAATGTTCAAATTATAAAAGTAAAATCATTAACTGCCGATGATGAAGAATCAATTATAAATCTTCGTGATGAAATTGCAGAATTATCATTAAAGCAAACTAATGATATTGAAGAAGCATTAGCTCCAATCCTTGCTCAAGTCAAAGAACTTGAAGAAGAAAGACAAAGGCTATATGTTCAAAAATCAAATTATGATAATAAAGTGTTCTACAACAAACAATATGAATTAATGCTAAAACAATTAAATGATACAGAAGCATTAACAAACCGAGTTGAAGAATTTATCCACAAAATGATAGCATGCATTAACTCAAAAGCTAAAGAACTAACAGGTATTGAGTTCGTGATGCTTGAAGAAAACATCGGAAACGATGGAATTAAAGAAGTGTGTTATGCACTTGTAGATGGAGTTCCATTTGCAAATGTTAACACTGCTAAAAAGTATGTGACAGGTATTAGATTCATTCAAAGAGTCAAGCAAATTATTCATAGAGACTTTGAAAAACCTCGTAACACCTTACCAATTTTAGCTGATAAGTTTGAAGGTATCGACTCAGTAACAACAATCAAGAATTTAACCGCCGCAACAGGCGATCAATTGATTTGCTCAAGAGTTACTGATGATAAAGAAATGAGGTTCATGTAATGACACTTGCACAAAGACTATATTCAGTAAATCCTGAAAAGTTAAATGAAACAGCTAAAGGAAAGACCTATGAGCAATTCATAGGCTTTCTACAAGCTCAACCAAATTTTCAAATCATCTACATGATGAGTGAATCTGACAAAAAAGAACTATACATTTTATCAATTGGAGGAAAATAAAAATGGCAAATAATGTACAAGTTAAATCAACAACACAAGTAGCAGAAAAGAGACCTGCGTTCTCAAACTTCATGGCTACTACAGGTAACAAATTAATCGCAAACGTATTAGAAGATCCAAAGAGAAAGCAACAATTTGTTGCAAACCTTGTTTCTGCAGTTTCATCAAATAAGGACTTACAAAAATGTGACCAAGTGTCAGTTGTTAGTGCAGCTCTTCAAGCTGAGAGTCTTCATTTCCCAATCAATAATTCACTAGGTTATGTTTACTTAGTTCCTTTTAAAAAAACTGAATGGAATCCACAAACTAAACAAAGAGAAGATTTAGGATTTACTGCTCAATTCCAAATCGGTTACAAAGGGTACATTCAACTAGCAATTAGAAGTGGTCAATATAGAGACATTTCGGTAATTGAAGTTAAGGAAGGCGAGCTTGGAAATTATGACCCTTTAAATGGTCAAAAGTTTAACTGGGTTCAAGACTACAACAAACGTAAAGAACTTAAAACAATCGGTTATGTAGGCCAAATTGAATTAGTTAATGGTTTCAAGAAGCAACTATACATTCCATTTGATGAAATGCTAGATCATGCAAATACTTATTCACAAGCTTTCAACAAAGAAACATACTTACAAGTGCTAAACGGAACATACAAAGGTGAAGTTTGGAAGTTAAGTTCCTTCTGGTATAAGAACTTCGATGAAATGGCCAAGAAGACAGTCCTTCGTAGATTACTTTCAAAATGGGGAATTATGAGCGTTGAAATGACTGATGCTTACGTTAAAGACTCAGCAGAATTAAAAGCCGATGGCTCATATGATTACATTGATGCAAAGTCAGAATATTTAAAAGTTGAAGAAAAGAAAGAACAACAAATGGCCTCAATTAAAGTTGATTCTAATGGTGAAGGCCAAGAAGAAATAAAGGCTCAAGAGCCTGAAATTCAAGAGGAAAAAGAACCCGAAGTAGATCCATTTGACTTCACAATTTAGTTATGGAATTTAAATGTTTAGGAACAGGCTCAAGTGGGAATTGTTACATCGTTACTACCATTAATGGTAGTAACATCCTACTCGATGCAGGTGTTGATGTAAAAAAAATAATTAAAGAAATAAATTTAAATGATGTTGATTTGTGTTTTATAAGTCACAAACATACTGACCACTCTAAATCTCAAAATAAGCTCGTAAAACGCGGCGTTAAAGTTTTAGCACCAACAATTCAATTCTTTGCAAAAACGCTCGTACAAGCGAAATGTGGTGAAGAATTATTGGTGTATTTATTCCCTGTAGAACATGGAGACTGCAATTGTTGCGGAATCATTATTAAAACTTTGAATGAATGCATTTTATACATCACTGATTTTACAATTTGCAAATATGATTTATCTGAATTTGAATTTACACACGTAATCGTTGAGTGTAATTACATTGAAGAAAATGTAGTTAAATCTGATGAAACAAGCCGAGTATTAGAGAACATTCAAAGACACCAAAGCCTCCAAGGCTGCGATTTATTTCTTTCAAAATTAAATTTAAATAAATGCAAAGAAATTATTTTAATTCACTTTAGTGAAAACTACTCTGACCCAATTTTTATGGGAAGTTACACTCACCAAAAATACAGAATTAAAACACTTTGTTGCAAAAAATTAGGAGGCTATGATACATATGAATAATTTAACTTTATCAGGAAGAATTACAAAAGACCCTGAACTAAGAACAATAAATGATAATCCGAATGTTAATTTTTCACTAGCCGTTGATCGTGAATACAAAAGCAAAGATGGTGAAAAACAAGCGGATTTTATCGACTGCGTTGCCTTTGGGCCTCAAGCTACATACTTATCAAATTATGTAAAAAAAGGTGATTTTATTGAATTACAAGGTAGAATCCAAACAAGAACCTACGTAAGCAAGAATAATCAAAATGTCAAAGTTACGGAAGCAATAGTGAATCATTTAAAGAAAATATCAGGAAGCAAGTCTACTGAGTCAAGCACAACTTCAACTCAAAAAACAACTTCAGTAACTGAAATTTCGGATGATGATTTACCATTCTAAGGAGGGATACTATGGCTCAAGGAAAAAAGAGCTTTGTGGTTTACACAAGTTGGAAGACTTGGCTAGATGCAATGAACCTGGAACAAAAAGGGAAGTGGCTAGATTGGATGATGAGCTATACAAATGATGAACATCCAGGCTTTCCAGAAGACCAAGTTGTAAAAATAGCTTGCCTGATGACTCAAGAAACACTTAAACGTGATTTAGAAAAATATGAAGAAAAGGTGGCACGAATTAAACAAAATTCGACACGAAGTCGTAACGAAGTCAATACGAAGTCGACACGAAGTCGTAACGAAGTCGATGGTGTTAATGTAAATGATAATGTTAATGTAAATGATAATGTTAATGATAATGATAATGTTAATGAGAATAGTAAAGATATAAATAATATCTCTACTATTCAAATCCCTTCATTCAATCATAGATATAATATTTATTTTACTAACGCGGTTGAAAATGAATGTTTGAAGCAGGGAATGAAGGAAACTGAAATAGAGTTTCTAAGAAAATATTTAGAAAAAAACGAAGTCATTGTTAGACATGTTGAAAAATTTATATCAGTCTGGATTAAACAAGGCCAGGTAAATAATCAAATGGATGACTTTTTAAAGCAATTAGGAGGAACATATGAAGCAAGTTAAATTTAAATACTGCGGAGAAATCCGCGGTAAAGGTAGACCAAGATTTCACAATGTAAATGGTTGGATGAAGGCATACACTGATGCTGACACGAGAAATTATGAAGCAAGTTTGAAAGAATCTTATTTATCAGCAACTAAAGAATCTGACATTGATAATGTAACATTTTTCAAAGGTGAGCCTCTAAAGCTAAAAATTGAAATCTATCAAGCAGTACCAAAGTCCACTAGCAACAAGAAGAGATTACAAATGCTAGATGATCTAATCAGGCCAACAAAAAAGCCTGATTTAGATAATATCATCAAAAGCGTATGTGACTCTTTGAATAAGGTTGCTTGGAACGATGATACTCAAATTGTAGAACTAGACGTTAAAAAGTTTTATGGTGAAACTGACTTCATGTGGATTACGATTACAGAAACTGAACCTACTCGTTTGTTTGATCGCCTTGATGAAAAATGGGCAGGAGGCCCTGTACCAAATGAATAAGAAACAAAAGAGCTATTGGAGTGAACATTGCATTCACTCCACATATGGCGCAAATAACGGAAAAGAATTTTATGATGAAGTTTTAGATGAGACTGAAAAAGAAATTCTTTGTAAATCGTATGAGGGTCAAGGCATGAGGGGTGAGCCTGTATGGCTTAGAAAATGTTTAATTGGTGGCTTGTATGAGATAGTTTCAAAGCCTAAAAAGTTCAGACAATCTTTGAAACAATTATCAAT
>CAVGYR010000073.1:0-8159 GCA_963633325.1 uncultured Treponema sp. | reverse complement strand
ATTATAACGTCCTTCATGGCTTAAGAATTCATTATATAAATCCCAATTTGGTTCTTTTGAATCAAGTGTGAATGGATTCTTTCCTTCTTCTTCAAGAACTGGGTTATATCTAAATGTAGGGAAGTAACCACATTCGCAAGCTAATTTAGCTTCATTTTGGCTATTATTTAAACCGCCTTTGATGTTATGTGCAATACATGGAGCATAGCAGATAACAATTGAAGGACCATGGTAAGCTTCAGCTTCTTTTAATGCTTTAATTACTTGGTTTTGGCTAGCACCATGACATACAGTAGCAACATAAATGTTACCATAAGACATGAAGATAGATGCAAGGTCTTTCTTACTTGTTCTCTTACCGCTAGCAGCAAACTTAGCAATAGCACCGAAACGGCTTGACTTACTTGCTTGACCACCTGTGTTTGAGTAAACTTCAGTATCTACAACAAGTACGTTTACATCTTCACCACTTGCAAGAACATGGTCTAATCCACCATATCCGATATCATAAGCCCAACCATCGCCACCGATAATCCATTGACTAGCTTTAACGATGTATTGTTTTAAGCTCATAGCTTCACGAGCGAATTCACGAGTATCATTTTCGAATGCAGCAATAATTTTTGGTTCAAGTTCTTTAGTCTTTTCGAAACTTGTTCTGTTTTCTGCCCATTCCTTAACTAATGCCTTTTGTTCATCAGTTAATTCTTCTTCATGAGTTGCAAATATATTTTGTAATCTATCACGCATAGTTTCATAAGCAACACGCATACCTAGACCAAATTCTGCATTATCTTCAAATAATGAGTTAGCCCAAGCAGGACCATGACCTGCCTCATCAGTTGTATAAGGACTTGATGGATAAGATCCTGAATAAATTGATGTACAACCAGTAGCATTAGCTACAATCATATGGGAACCAAATAATTGGCTTACTGCCTTAACATAAGGAGTTTCACCACATCCACCACAAGCTCCTGAGAACTCGAATAATGGTTTAGAGAATTGAACATTCTTAGCAGTATTTGTATTTACAAGATTTGACTTATATGAAACATGATTATAGAAATATTCAGCTTCTTTTGCTTGACCTAGTTCTAGAGCGGTCGCAATAGGAACCATCTTTAAGGCTTTTTCAGTAACTAGCTTACCGTTTGCATCCTTCATAGGTTTTCCGTCTTCACCCTTCTTAGGCTTACCAGGACAAACTGTAGTACATACACCACAACCTGTACAGTCAAGAGTTGAGATAGAAATAACAAATTTATGGTCTTTAACACCAACAGCAGGAATTAACTTAGTTCCTTCTGGTGCATTAGCTTCTTCCTCTTCATTTACAAGGAATGGACGGATAGCAGCATGTGGACATGCGAATGCACATTGATTACATTGAATACAAGCTTCACTATTCCAAATAGGAGTTTGGCTTGCAACACCACGCTTCTCGTAAGCAGCAGTTCCTAGAGGCATAGATGCATCTGGAGTTTTTACGAATGCAGATAAAGGTAAATCGTCGCCTTTTAAAGCTGCAATTTGGTCAGCAATATTACGAACAAATTCAGGACGAGACATGTCAACAGTCTTAGTTTCTACTTTTAGATCAGCCCATTCAGGTTTAACAGGTATTTCAACAATACGACTTTCACCCATGTCTACAGCTTTGATATTCATATCAACAAGTTCTTGACCCTTCTTAGAGTAAGTCTTAACTGCAAAGTCTTTCATGTGTTGTTTAGCTTCTTCATATGGCATGATTTGTTCATTTAATTTGAAGAAAGCAGATTGCATAATAGTATTTACACCAAGACCAGGTCTAAATCCGCATTCAAGAGCTGCATGAGTACCATCGATAATATATAATTTAGCATGTTTCTTGGCTAATTGAATCTTATAAGAATTTGGTAATAATTCTTCAATACGTTCAGGACTAGTTACAGTATTTAATAAGAATGTACCACCTTCACGTAAACCTTTGATCATATCAAATTTAGTTAGATAAGCATCTAGTGAACAAGATACGAAGTGAGGTTGATTTACTAAATAAGTACTTCTAATAGGATTCTTTGAGAAACGTAGGTGAAGACGAGTAGAACCGCCTGACTTCTTTGAGTCGTAAGCCGCATAACTTTGCGCATAGAAATCAGTATAATCACCGATAATCTTTGAAATATTTTTACAAGCACCTACAGTACCATCACTACCCAAACCGAAGAATAATAATTCAGTTGTAGTCTTATCAGCTGTATCAATATGATTCTTAACAACAACATTTGTATGTTCGATATCATCATTAATACCTACTGTGAATGGATGAATTGAAGATTCGCTAGCTAAATTTTCGTATACAGCATTAATCATGTCAGGAGTTGTATCCTTACTTGATAAACCGTATCTACCACCAATAATCTTAGGTTGATTTTGTGAACCAATGTATAAGCTACAAACATCTAAGAATAATGGTTCACCAGCTGCACCTTGTTCAATTGTTCTATCAAGAACTGCGATACGTTTTACGCTTTGAGGAACAACATTGAACCAATATTTGCTAGAGAAAGGACGATATAAGTGAACTTCAACTAAACCAACTTTCTTACCTTGTGCAACTAGTACATCAACTACTTCTCTTGTAGTTTGACATACACTACCCATTGCAACTACGATATCAGTTGCATCAGGTGCACCATAATAATTGAAAGGCTTGTAATCACGGCCTGTAACCTTAGAGATTTCAGCCATATAATTAGCTACAATGTCAGGAACTTCTTTATAATGTTTAGCTTGTAATTCACGAGTTTGGAAATAAACATCGTCATTTTGTGCAGTACCACGCTCTTTAGGGTGGTTAAAGTTAAGCGCATTATCTCTAAATTCTTGAACCTTATCCATATCGATAAGTTTCTTATAAACATCATAATCAATTTCTTCAATTGTATTTACTTCGTGGCTTGTTCTGAAACCATCAAAGAAATGTACAAAAGGAACGCTAGCCTTAATTGTAGATAAATGTGCTACACTACCTAAATCAAGAGCTTCTTGAACAGAGTTAGAACATAACATTGCAAATCCTGTTTGTCTAACAGCCATAACATCTTGGTGATCACCAAAGATAGATAATGATTGAGCTGCTAAGCTTCTAGCTGCTACATGAATAACGCATGGTAAATTTTCACCAGCAATTTTATACATGTTAGGAATTTTTAAAAGTAAACCTTGGCTTGCAGTAAATGTAGTTGTTAATGCACCTGCTTCAAGTGAGCCGTGAACTGTACCAGCAGCACCAGCTTCAGATTCCATTTCAACAATTTTAACAGGCATATTGAAAATATTTTTCTTTCCTTTACTTGCCCATTCATCAACATATTCAGCCATTGGTGATGATGGAGTAATTGGATATATACCAGCTACTTCAGTAAATGCATAAGCTGCTAGTGCAGCCGCATAGTTACCATCAACAGCCATTCTTTTCTTTTTATCAGACATAAATAAATCCTCCGTTAATTTAAATCTATTAATATTATAATTCTTAGAGTTACATTTTTCAACCTTATAATTAAATGAGGAGACTTCAATATACTTAAAAGTTTTAAGAATAATTTGCAAATTATAACTATATAAATTATCTATAAAATGAATTATTTATTAAAGTTATAGGCATTCTAAAGATTTACTTTTACTTCATTTGTAATATAATTGAATATAGAAATAAAGGAGATAATATGAAATTATTAGATAGATTTTTAAAATATGTTCAAATCGATACTATGTCAGATGATAAGAATGATACCGTTACGCCATCTACAGATAAACAATGGGACCTTGCAAATATATTAAAACAAGAATTAATTGATTTAGGTCTTACAAACGTATTTATCAATGAATATTGTACTGTTTATGCAACTCTTGAAAAGAATGCGGATGGATACGACTCAATAGGATTCTTAGCTCATATGGATACTATTCCTGAAGTAAGTGGAACAAATGTTAAACCAAATGTTGTCGAATTTGACGGCAATCCTATAAATTTAGGAACTTCAGGAAACACTTTAAGTATTGAAGAATTCCCATGGATGGCTCGCCAACTCGGTCATACTCTTGTTACAACAGACGGAACTACCGTTTTAGGTTGTGATGATAAAGGTGGAATTGCAGTCATCATGACTATGCTTGATGAAATTATCACAAAAAATCTTCCTCACGGCAAGATTTGTGTTGCATTCACACCTGATGAAGAAATTGGTACTGGTGTTTTAAAATTTGACACGAAGAGTTTCCCTGTCGATTATGCTTATACAGTTGATGGTGGGGATTATGAAGAATTTTCATATGAAACATTTAACGCATCTAGCGCTAAAGTAACATTTAAAGGATTCGACGTACACCCTGGTGCTAGCAAAAATCAAATGATTAATGCAAGTTACCTTGCAATGGAATTTGCAAATCTTTTACCTCAAAACGAACGTCCTGAATATACTGAAGGTTATGAAGGGTTTAATCATTTAACTCATTTTGAAGGCTCAGTTGGCAGTGCAACTCTCCATTATATTATTAGAAATCATAGTTTAGAACTTCTTGAAAAACAAAAGAACGATTTTAGGAATGCGGCTGAATTTATGAACAAAAAATATCATAATTCTACTACTCTAGAGATTAGCGATCAATATAGAAACATGCGTGTTTTAATTGAAAAAGATATGAAATGTGTTGATAAAGCTCTTAAAGCTTATAAGGATGAAAATATTAATGTTCGATCTGTTCCTACTCGTGGTGGTACTGACGGTTCTCGTATTACATTCATGGGTATAAATACTCCAAATTTAGGCACTGGCGGTTATAACGAACACGGTGTACATGAGTACGCAGATATGTATCAAATGGAACGTATGGTTTCTGTTTGCGTTAGAATTGCGACTACAAAATAAATATAAGGCGATCCCAATCGCCTTTTTAATTTGCCCGAATCTTGAAAAGAAATATAATCTAGTGTAAAATAAAGACCATAAGAGGATTTTTTTATGAGTGATAAAGTTAGTAAAAAATTTATTGTATTTAGAAAAATATGGATTTTAGCCATTATTATATTAATTCCTATTGTTTGCCTTTTAATTTATATTGCTCAAGGCTTCATAGGTAATAGAATTAGTCCTGAACTAAAAGAAGCTTTCTCGGCTGAAAAATTAAATTACAAAAAAGGTGTCGATTTTTCCGATTTCTCTTTCAAAGTAGAAATTACAAAATTTGAATATCCTACACAAGGAAATACAGATGGTACAATTTCTTATAAATATACTTACAAGAATAATACAGGTACAACGGCTAGCAATATCAATACAATTATGTGTATTGGTCAATATAGCGCAAATTATGTTTCTAGCGTTTCTTCAAGTTGCAAGGAATCACGTTCTACTATTTCTACAAATGGTTCCTCTGATACAGGATCTATAACTAAGATTGCATATTCAAATAAGAACGCATTTGGTTTTGATACTAAAATTAGTAAAACTCCAAACATTTATGTATATATTACATATGATTATTTAGATGAAAGTTCTAATAAATCAAGTAAAAGTTATGTATTAACTTATGAATTTAGTAATATTTTCACAGGTTACATTCAAAGTTAATTTGAACCAGTTTATCTGGTTCTTTTTTTGTCAAAAGAAAAAGGCCCTAAAGCCTTTTTTTAATTGTTTGAATAAGCTTTAACGCCTCTTACATATACTTCTTTTACTTTTGTCATATAGTGGAATGGGTCCCCATCATACAATACGATATCTGCGTCTTTACCTTTTTCAAGACTACCAACTACATCTTCAAGCCCTACCGCTTTAGCCGCATAAATAGTAATAGCTTTTAAGCCCTCTAAATATGGTAAGCCGTGTGCAACAAAGATTGCGGCTTGAGTACGAGTGTATTCAAGACTTGTAACAGGATGATCAGTCATAAATGCAAAAGGAATATGATTTTCATACATAATTCTTCCTGCATCAAATGATTTGTCCTTAAGTTCGTATTTACTCTTTTCACCAAGTGTAGGTCCTAAAATAACTGTCTTATTATATTCTTTTAATTTATCAACAATTTTCCATCCACTTGTGCAGTGTTCAATAGTTGAATTTAGGCCAAATTCACGTGAAATTCTACAAGCTGTTAAAATATCTTCTTCTTGATGAGCATGAATCTTAACTCTTAGGCCATCAAATACACGTGATAGACTTGCCCATTTTGCGTTGTATTCAGGCTTTTGTGCACTTTCACCTTTAGCTACTTTCGCATTATATTCATCAACTTTTTCTTTATAATCACGTGCTTTAGTTAGCGCTTCACGAAGGGTTGCGGCGGCAGCCATTCTTGTTTGAAGGTTTTTATCCTTATAACATCTCTTAGGATTTTCTCCTAATGCCATCTTCATCGCAAGTTCTTCTACCATAACTTTATCTTCAACAGTTTTTCCGTATGTTTTAAGAGCACAGAAAGTACCACCAATAATATTAGCACTACCAGGTCCTGTACAAACTGTAGTAACACCGCCACGTAAAGCAGTAGAAAAAGCTTCATCGTTATCTTTAACGCCGTCAAATCCTCTTAACTCAGGAGTAATAGGATTTGTTATTTCGTTGTAATCAGCACCAACAGGACCAACAATTGC
The DNA here is from genome assembly GCA_963633325.1 of uncultured Treponema sp. GTDB lineage: Bacteria > Bacillota_I > Bacilli_A > Acholeplasmatales > Anaeroplasmataceae > JAEELC01. The sequence continues at coordinate 1,513 of CAVGYR010000073.1, read as the reverse complement.
TTGATCAACACCGATATGGCAGTGAGGATCAACAATACCAGGAAGTGCGATTAATCCACTTGCATCTACAACCTCGTCAATTTGATACTTAGATGTATCAAAAGTTCCTACTTCAACAATTTTACCATTGTCAAATAAAATATCACCAACTTCACCATTAACTTCGTCCATAGTATATAATTTAGCATTCTTAATTAATTTCATTTAAAAAACCTCCATATTGTATACATTGTATATCATATGAAGGTTATTATCAAAATTAATGCTTAATTTAATTTTAAATTATATATTAAATTTTAAATTCCAGTTTAGATCCATTGATTTTATCTTTAGTTACATGAATTTGTTTTTGAATTGCATCTCTTAATTCAGTTACGTGAGAAATAATTCCAATTGTTCTATTTGTTTCGTTAGATAATTGATTTAAGACACGCATAACAGTTCTAAGTGTTTCCTCATCTAATGTACCAAATCCTTCATCAATAAACATACAATCAAGTTCGTTTGCGCCAGACTTTGTTCTTGAGATTTCAGAAAAGCCTAATGCTAGAGAAAGTGAAGCCATGAAGATTTCACCGCCTGATAAACTATTAGCTGATCTTATTTTTCCTGTGTTTGTATCAAAAATATCAATATCAAGAGCTGTACTTCCTTTTTCGTCTTCTGACTCATGTCTAATCATTGAATAAACATTATCTGTCATAACATTTAATCTCTTATTTGCTTGAGTCAAAATATTATTAAAGATTTGTGATTGGTAATATGTTTCAAAATCTATCTTTTCTTTGTCTTTAACTTGACCTTTAGAAACATCATTTAATTTCTTTAAATTAGATACTTTAATACTTTTTTCATTAATTGATTTGTTTATTTCTACATAATTATGGAATCTTTGTAAATTATTTTGTAAGGTTGAATTTAAATTATTATATTCATCTTCTTTATCTTTAAGAATTTTTGTTTGGTTAAAAATACCTGCATTCAACTCTTCAAGATTAGTAACAGTTAATTTATCAAAGTTCTTATCTAAATCATTTTTGTATAAACTTTCTGCTTTAGTATAATCATCTTTATATTTTTGTGCACTTTTCTTAATTGAATCAATTGAATCTTTATATTCTAGAATTAAAGATTTTATTGTATTTAAATCCTTAAGAATTGTTTTATTTAAACTTTCTTCAAGCTTCTTTTGTAGTTCTTTAACTTCATTATTTTTATTTTGAATGTCATTATTTAAGTAGTTAATGCGCGCATTAATTTTCTCAAACTCTATTTTAATATTATTACATAATAAATTGATCTTATCTATTTCATCTTTATTTTTCTTGTATTTTTGATTGTTTTCAAAAATTTCTTTTTCAATAATTTCTTTAGTCTTACCTTGTAAATCATTTTCAAAAGTTAGAATATTTTTTTTAGTATTGTTTAAAGCTTCACTTTTTGAAGCTAACGCAATTTGTGCATCTTTAACCTTGTTTTTTGAATCATCAAGTTCTTTAGAAAGCTTATTTTG
>CAVGYR010000072.1:4118-8307 GCA_963633325.1 uncultured Treponema sp. | reverse complement strand
ATATTAAATATATTAGAGACGATTTAATAATAAATAAGAAAATAATGTTTGTGGTTAGTGAGAATTTGACATTCATGCATTACTTGATTGAAAATAATATAAATGTAAAAAATATATATGTTCATGGTGTTAGAGGCTCAAATTTAACACTTGATTCAGTTTTATATATGTTTGATCTTTTAAAAACAAAACTCTACATTACAAATGATATCTATTTAGGCTATAAAAATGATGAAATTGCACAAAGCGTATTTTATATTGAAAAATATAAGAAAAATAATTTAAAACAACTATTTGTTTCAAATTATAATCAAACATATTTTCGAGTATTAAAAACTTCTAGAGATGTAAAATACAAAGTACATGATTTTAAACATTTAAAATATATTGTAGATAACAAGGTATTTAAAATTGAAACTGGTACATACGAATCTCAATTTAGTGAAGATACGTACATAAATGGTATTTTATTTAAAAAGAATTCTAACAAAAACATTATCGGGTTAGATATTATATTAAATACAGGAATTATACTTAAGAAGGGTTATGTAATTTTCAAAAGCTCTAGGAATATACAAACAAAATTTAATATACTAAATTGTTACGATCAAAAATATTTACTTATAAATAATAAATTTATAAGTAGTTTCGCAAAAATTCCAGGTGAACTAAGAGAAATAGGGATTTATAGAAAATTTAAAATACAAAATGAATATTCAATAAATATAAATGGATGTGGTATTAATTTATGAAATATGTGTGCCTCGATTGTAAATATGAATTTACATTAAATTATATAAACCATACACATAATATGTCTTTTATAGCACTTAGAGGATGTCCTGTTTGTGCTAAAAATGCAGCACAAAAAAAGGTTTGTCCGATGTGTAAAAGTACAAATCTAAAAGAAACAATCGATAATTAAGCATAATTATTGATATTAAATGTCAATTGGATTTAAAATTATAAAAAAGGAGATTAATATGTCAAATATTAGAATACAAGATGATTTATATGAATATGTAAACGGGGAGTGGATTAAAAACGCAGTCATTCCTCTAGACAGACCTACTGCAGGCGGGTTTAGTGACCTTGATAAGGGCGTTGAAGAAAAACTAATGGCAGATTTTAGTGCTTTTAGTAAAGGCGAAAAGACTACAAACATCAAAGAAATGGCTTATGCAATTTCTTTATATAAAAAATATATTGATGTTAAAACACGTAATGAATTAGGCGTTAAACCATTAGAAAATTTATTAGAAACTATTAAAGGTATCAAAACAATAGAAGAATTTAATGAAAAAGCTTATGATTTAACACTTTTAGGTGTTGAACTTCCATTCGAGTATGGTGTTACTACAGATATGGGGGATGCGACTAAATATTCGTTTGTTTTAACAGGCCCTCAAACAATATTACCAGATACAACTTATTATACAGATGATAATACAAGTGGCAAACAATTGTTAGAAGTGTGGGCTAGTGAAGCAAGAACTGCTTTATCAAAAACAAATTTAACAAGTAGCGAAGTTGATAAATTTATTAGTGATGCACTTTATTTTGATTCGCTAGTCGCTAAATCAGTTAAATCAATGCTAGAGTGGGCTGATTATACAAAGTGTCATAATCCTTTTAAGACAGAAGATGTAATTAGCTTTTTAAAACCATTTAATTTTGAGAAATTCTTACGAGATATTTATAAGGATAATATTCCTCAAACAGTTGTTTTATATGACCCTCGTGCAACAAAAGAATTTAATAAATACTTTAATGAAGAAACTTTCGAATCATTTATTCATTATGCTTATATTAAAACATTATTAAAGTATTCAAGTGTTTTAAGCGAAGAATTGGTTGAAAATGCAGGATTATTTAGAAGAACATTAATGGGTATTAAACAAGACCCTGTGCTAGAAAAGAGAGCTTATAAATTAGTTTCGTCTTTATATTCTGATGTAATTGGTTTATATTACGGTGAAACTTATTTTGGACCTGTAGCTAAGAAAGACATTACTGAACTTGTAAAGAAAATTATTAAAACATACAAGAAAAGAGTATTGAAAAACGAAATCCTTGAAGAACAAACTAAACAAAAAGCAATTAATAAGTTAAATACAATTGTAATAAAGATGGGATATCCTGATAGTGTTCCTCATGTTTATTCTAAATTTGTTGTAAACGATAAGGATTCATTATTTGATAGTTATCAAAGAATTCTTAAAGAAAATAAATTAGACGAATTAAGCAAATTATATAAAGAAGTAGATAGATCAGAATGGGGCATGCCAGGACATATGGTAAATGCTTGTTATAATCCAAGCTCAAATGATATTACATTCCCTGCAGCTATTTTACAAAAACCATTCTATGGTTTAGATCAAAGCGTATCTGAAAATTTAGGTGGCATTGGTGCCGTTATCGGACACGAAATTAGTCACGCATTTGATAATAATGGTGCTCAATTTGATAGTTTAGGTAATTTAAATAATTGGTGGACAGAAAAGGATTATCAAAAATTTAAAGATAAGACACAAGAAATGATTGATGAATTTGATGGAATTCCTTTACTTACAGGAAAAGTAAATGGTGAACTTTGTGTTTCCGAAAATATTGCGGATAACGGTGGTATGGCTGTTGCGCTTGAAATTATGCATGAAACTAAGGGCGCCAACTTTAAAGAGTTCTTTATTTCATGGGCTCGTATTTGGTGTATGAAGGCAAGCGACGAATATATTTTATATTTACTTGCAAATGACGTACATGCGCCTGCAAGATTACGTGCTAATATTCAAGTAAGAAATTTCGATGAATGGTATAAAACATTTGATGTTAAAGCAACAGACAAAATGTATATTGAACCAAGTAAACGCGTAAGAATATGGTAATAAAAAACTCGATAAAAATTGTTTTAACTTAATAATAAGGTTTCTTGATTTAAAAAAATGGCACAAAAACAAGTGTCATTTTTTTATTAAGCGAATAATGTGTAAAGGTTTAGAGGGGAATGAACAAAAATAGCAATTTTTTATAACCTTTTAAAAATGATTGATGCATTTAAATTATTTGTATCATTTGCTTTATAATATTTGAATCTTATTTATCTATACGTTCATTTAAATCTTTAAATAGGTTATTAAATTTGTCTTAACAACGATGAACCGTCCTATTTTGACAAAAAAAAACAATATATTTTTTTATACTGGTTGTTTTTATATTATTTCGTAAAAAAATTACGGAATCTATTTGTAACAATTACATTTTTAATGGTATAATACTTTTGGAGGTACAAATTATGCTTATAAAGTTTGAAGTTGAAAATTTTGAAGGATTCAAAGACAAGGTTGAATTTGATTTAGAAAGCAAGAAGAGGTATTCGTTTAATTATTCTTTAGTAGAAAAAGGAATTGTTAAAAAGGCATTAATTTATGGGCCAAATGCTAGTGGTAAATCCTCTCTTTGTCAGGCAATTATGGATATTACTTATCATATTGTTGATAAAGAAAAATATTTAATGCCACTAGATCGTTATTTTTATGCTGGTTCAACTAATCCTAAAGCTACATTCATATATACATTTAAATTTGGTAAACAAATTGTTAAATACGAATATTGCAAATCAAATCCAGTTTCACTTGTTTACGAAAAACTTTATGTGAATAATAAATTGATTTTTGAATACAATTATTTTGATGACAGTCATTACTTGAATTTTGTCGAAGAAGCTAAAACTTTAAATATTAAAAATGTACCTCAGCAACTTTCCGTTATAAAATTTATTTTTAATAATACGATTTTGAGCGAGAAGTCTCCAATCTACAAACTTGTCAAATATGTTGAAGGAATGCTCTATTTCAAAAGCTTGACCGAAGGTAATTCATATGTAGGGTATTCTAACGGACCAGAGTCGTTATCTTCAATAATTATTAAGCAAGGAAAAATAAATGATTTCCAAGATTTCTTGCATAGCCAGGGAATGACATACAATCTTTGCGCATATCAAAACCAAAATGGAATCGAAGATCTTGGAATTAAGTTTGATAATGGCAAAATAATGCCTTTTGGTAGTATTATTTCATCAGGCACGAAGACGATTTGGTTGTTTTACTGTTGGATGCTTGAATTTAATCATCTATCAATGCTAATTATAGATGAATTCGATGCATATTATCACTATTCCACTGCTCAAGCT
>CAVGYR010000072.1:0-4108 GCA_963633325.1 uncultured Treponema sp. | reverse complement strand
TACGACTGCACAAGCTATTTTAAAAATAGTAAACAGTTATGAGAATATGCAATCAATTATTACAACACACAACATAACATTGATGAACAATCAAATAACAAGGCCCGATTGCTGCTATTTAATTAGTGATAATAAAATATTGCCATTGTATAAACTTAGCAAAAAGGAGATTAGAGAAAGAAATAATCTTCAAAATATGTATGTTAATGGTGAATTTAGTAACGTGTTGGAAAATGAAAATTCATAAATTTGCTTATGAATTGTTATGGAGGTGAATACAAAAAGTGAAAAATATAAAAAAATAGCCTGAGTTACTTGCAATAACTCAAGCTATCAGATAGCGTGTCAAATTGGCTACCTAGCTATGTCATTTTAACACAGTTATCTTTTAAAATCAATGAGGATTTAAATTGTAAAAATTTTATAAAGGAGAATTAATTAAATTGACAAAATATAAACAAATTCCTCCTTATGTAAGAGATGTTTATCTCTCTTATCTTATTCGAGGAGCTAGAATGACTGAAGAAGGCTTTCCAATTATTGAAAATTGGATGGTTTCAGAGAAAATACCTGAAAATATTGTTCAATGGGATTGTAGAAGTACGATAAAAGAGAAAGCAAACACCGCTATCTCATTTTATTGTAGTGATCAATATTTTTAACCTATCATAGCTAATCCTAAAAAATATTTAGAAAAATTATCATCGTATTCTATGGTTATAGGAATGGATGCAAGTCCGTATGATAATATGCCTTATGTTGTGCAACTTAGTCAAATATATATAAATTTGGCGATTACATATTATTTTGGAAGATATGGATTAAAAATTATTCCCAATATAAGATTGGGATTAGATGAAACTGCATGCTCTTTAAAGGCTTATCCTAGAAAAACTTTGATTTCTATTGGTACGAATGGTTGTGTAAACAATAAAGAGAACATCGCAATTTTTTCATACCAAGTTAAAACTGTTGTTGATAATCTATCTCCAACAGGAATTCTAGTGTATGGAACAATGCCTGAACAAATATTTGACTATCCTAAAAGTTTAAAGATTCCTATTTATGGATTTGAATCTTTCATTCATAAAAGAAGGAGATCTGCTAATGAAAGGGCATAATGCATTTTTTGATAGTTATAATATAATGGGATCAAGCAGTGTCAAAATTGTTAAAGAAGAAAAAATTATCTATATTCATGAAAAAGAACATTTTAATATTCCTTATAATGGAATTCCTAATTCTGTAACAATAATTAGAAAAAACGGTAAAGTTCATCAAGAGCGATATGATGATGAATATGGACTTCCGTATTTAGATATTGACTATACAGACCATGGTAATCCCAAACAACATCCTGTTGTGCCTCATGAACATGATTGGATTATAACGCCAACAGGGGAAAGAAAAAGGGATAAGAATTGGAGAAAAATAAAATGACAAAAAAAGAATTAGAACATTTAATTAATTATGGCCATGAAATAGAATTTACATGGCAAGGAAAAAATTTTTCGATCACTTATTGCAATGATGATTCTGGGAAAAATTATATATCGTTTTGTGAATTTTATAGAGAAACAACAGAAGTTAGTTCTATTGAAGAATTATGTAACATCAAAAGATATGGTACAAAAGTTTTAGATATGCTAACTTCAATTACGGATAATGATGTGTCAATTTATTAAATATAGCAATTATTATGTTTACAATTGATAGCATTAAATTATTGTTTGTCAATACATAGTGTTTGTTAAAATCTTAGATAACTTGTACTTGTGAAGTACAAATTTCTTATTATGATAATGCTAAGCTTTCTTATTTATAATTTATTGTAAGTAGTATAAATAATGGTTATATAGCTATTTTATATAACAAAATTAGAGCTTTTTATACAATAAGTTGATATCGTATTCTTTAATATAATGATTGTTTTATAAAGGATGAAAAAGGTGAATTGTAATTGTTACTTTCATTTGCTTCGTCCTTTTTGGCGTTATTTAGCAATGAAGTTCTCTAAATCAGTAATATTGCTGGCGATATTTTTTTAAAATAATCAAATAAATCAAAATTTTATTTGATTATTGGATGTTTACTTTTAATTAAATAGAAATGTAGTTGACTCACTTTTTTATTATTTTACTGATTGCTTATGTCACTTAATTAATAGATATTATAAGAACTAGGTAAATATAATAAATGGCTAAAATAAAATGACACAACTTCTTGTGTCAAATTTTAATAATTATAAATGTTTCTATGAGTAAAATTGAGTAGGAACTAAGATAAATCCTAATGCTTATTTATTTCCATAAACCTTTTTTATAAAGTCCTTTATCAACTAGAGCCTTTAGAGAAGATACAACGAATGGCTTGTCTTCTTTATAAGTAACACCATACCATACAGCATCACACTTTACAACACTTACACTAACTTCTTTTTCAGCAATAAGTTCAGAAACTACTGTAGGAATTAAGTATTCACATTTTTCTAGATTATCTTTGTTTTCATCTAAGAAAGAAGGGAATCTATTCTGAAGATAAGTCATAATTGATTTATCAAAACAGAACATATTCATAGATACAGGAGTAGTAGAAGAGATTTCAAAAGGAGAAACTTTTGTATCAAGAGGAGTCGCAATAATAGTATTATTAACGTGCTCAACGCTTGATTCTTCAATATGAGTTAAATGATTAAATTTGTCTGTAGTTAAAATACCACGTTTTACTGATCCATTTTCAGTCATAGTATTGCTTACATTATATGCAACATTACCATATACTTTTGGAGTGCATTCATTCTTTAAGAATTTGCTAGCAGATACAAAAGACTCTTTTCCGTAGAAGTCATCCGCATTTATAATTGCAAATTTATCGCTAACTTTATCTTTTGCGGCTAAAATAGCTTGAGCTGTACCTAGAGGTTTAACTCTGTCTTTTGGTAATGTATATCCTTCAGGTAATAAAGATAACTTTTGGAATACATATTCAACTTTAATTTTATTCTCGATTCTCTTTCCGATTGTTTCTCTAAAGATATCGTAATTTTCTTCTTTAATGATAAAGATTACTTTATCGAAGCCAGCTTCGATTGCATCATAAATTGAATAATCAATGATGAAATTACCATATTCATCCATTGGTTCAATTTGTTTAAGACCACCAAAACGGGAACCCATTCCGGCTGCTAAAATAACTAAATCCATAACATACCTCACTTTTAGCAAAGATATTTTATATGTTTTTCTAATATTTGTCAAAAAAATATTAAATTTAGGCATTGTGTTTATATAATCAGTAAAAAATATTGTATAATTAATATTGATGTGAGAGGCTTTTCATTTATGATTAAATATGTTTTGTGCGACTTAGACGATACAATTTTTGATTTTCATGCATCTGAAAAAGAATCATTAAGAGCTGCATTGTCAAGTGTTAGTGTTACTTTAAACGACGAAGTATATAATATGTTTAAAGATATAAATGAAAAATATTTTAATTTGTATGCAAGTAATAAAATGGATAGGATATCATTTCACAAAGAAAGATTTAGAGTTTTGTTTGAAAATTTAAAGATATCTTGTGATCCTCTTAAAGTTAATCAAATCTATATTGATACCCTAAAAACGAGGGGAATATTGTTTAGCGATGCAGAAGATACATTAGAATATTTAAAAAACAAGAATTACGATTTATATATTGTCTCAAATGGAATTAAAGAAATACAAATTTCACGTCTAAAAAAAGCAGGCATATTTAATTATTTTAAAGATATTTTTGTCTCAAGCGAGATTGGTTACAACAAACCAGATTCTAGATTTTTAGATTATGTAATAAAAAGTATAGACGATTTCGATGTTACCCACTATATCCTTATAGGAGATAGACCTGAGGCGGATATTAAACTAGCTAATATTTACAACATGAAATCGATTTATAAGGGGTTAGGAAATTTTGGGACTTATAACGTTTTAAATTTAAGCGAAATAAAAAATATTTTATAGGTGAATTATGTTAAAAGATATAGATATTTTAAATATAAATAAAGTTATATTTTCTTTACCTAAAAAGGAATCAAAATATATTAAAAAAAAAAAAAAAAGAATAACAA
>CAVGYR010000071.1:0-8616 GCA_963633325.1 uncultured Treponema sp. | reverse complement strand
CTTTTACAGTTGTAAAGCGTTTACAAAATATAATAAATAAAATTTTTATATTTAAAAAAACAAAAAGAGAAACATTTTTCATGTTTCTCGACTTCTTAATTATCTAATTTTCCGATAAATTTTAATAATCTCTCATTTTGACATTCATTAAAAATGTATTGAGGACTTCCCATTTCTTGAATAACTCCATCAGCCATAAATACAACTTTATCAGCTACATCACGAGCGAAATTCATTTCGTGTGTAACTACAACAGTTGTCATTCCACTTTTTGCGACATCTTTCATAACTTGAAGAACTCCTTGTACCATCTCAGGGTCAAGTGCACTTGTAGGTTCATCGAAAAGGATGATATCAGGAGACATTGAAAGTGATCTTGCGATTGCAACACGTTGTTTTTGACCACCAGAAATTTCTGAAATTTTATAATACATTCTATCAGACATACCAACTAAAGATAGATTTGTTTTTGCAAAATTAGTTGCTAAATCCTTTTTTCGTTTTAAAACTTTAGTTTGACCTATAACACAGTTTTCAAGTACATTTTTATTGTTAAATAAATCAAAATGTTGGAAAACCATCGACATATGTTTTCTTAAATTATTTCTATCAACGTGTTTATCAAGTGTATTAATACCTTTAAAGCAAATTTCGCCACTTGTAGGTTCTTCTAATAAATTTAATGTTCTTAAAAAAGTTGACTTCCCACTCCCCGAAGGTCCGATAATAACAATACATTCGCCTCTATTAACGTCTAAACTAACATCTTTTAAAACGCCATTAGTACCGTAATCCTTCTTTAAATGCTTAATAGATAAAATAGGATCATTAAATTCAGTTGTATCAAAAGTAATCTTTTTACCCATTATGCATTGCCTTTCTTTCTTCTAAATAAATTTATTTTTAAAGTTCCATCTAATTTCTTTGAAACAAGTTTTAATATTAGTGTTGTACATAGCGTTAACACTAAATATATAGCTGCTACAATTAAATAAGCTGCTAAAGTTTTGTAACTTTGACCAGCTACATCTTTAGTTCTAAAGAATAATTCAGTAACACCTACTACATTTAAAACTGATGAATCCTTAATATTTACAATCCACTCATTACCAATAGTTGGTATTGAATTTTTAAGTGCTTGAGGTAGTTCTACATGGAATAATATTTGAAATGAATTCATTCCAAGACTCTTTGCGCCCTCAGTTTGATCCGTACCTACACCGTTTAAACCTGATTGAACAATTTCAGACATGTAAGCCGCTGTATTAAGTGTTAAAACGATTAAACCACCGAAGAACCAACCATTAAACACTTGATTATTAGTTAATGTCATCGACCAATTTAAATTAAATGATAAACATATAAATTGGAAAATCATAGCTTGAACCATCATTGGGGTTCCACGCATCACAACAGAATAACAAACACAAAAATATTTAACAATATATTTCCAAATCTTATTAATTATACTATCTTTTTTTGAGATAACAATTCTCTTACCAAATGCAATAAATACACCAAGTGTTAATCCAAGAATAGTTCCTAAAATTGATAATAATATTGTAGAAACAATTCCCACACCAAACCAGCTTAAATATTCACTTTTAGATAGTAGACTTGAAATATCACTTAGTGTAGATAAAATCATTATTCGCCACTTCTTTCTATAGCACTTGCCATATCGCTATTTCTATCAGTTTGAGAATAATTAGCTAAAACTTGATTTAATAAATCTTTTAATTCAGTATTACCTTTTTTAATCCCAATTGAAACACCTAAATCAGCTAAATTTGATTCACCAAAGATAGATTGATCTACTCTAACAATTCCTAGGTTACTATTAGCTTTTACTAAAGATTGTGCTACAGGATATTCTGCAGTCATCGCGAAAGCAGCACCATTAGAAACTTGAACTGCAGCAGTCGCAAATGTATCTACAGGAGTCATATGAGTACATCTTGTGCTAGTAACTAATGTATCAATAACACTATTAGTAACTGTTTGAATTTGGGAAATTACGCCCTTACCACTTAACATTGTAGATAATGTTGTTTGATCAACACTAGAACTTGCATACTCATTAGCTACAGATTTAGAAGTAACAAGTACAAGTTCTGATCTGTAATATTCATTAGTAAAATCGATACTTTCTCTTCTTTCAGCTGTATCAGTCATACCTGCAATAATACAGTTAATTTGTCCTGCATTTAATTGAGGAATAAGGTTGTCCCATTCAAGCTTTACAATTTTTACATCCTTACCTAATTCTTTGCTAGCTCTTTTAGCGAATGTAATATCGTACCCGTCCGCAAAACTTCCTGCTTGGTTAGAGATTGCAATTGTATGGTCAGATTCAGTTGAAACCGTCCAATTGAATGGTGCATAATTACACTCAAGACCAATAACTAGAGTATCGTTTGAAACTGCGCTAGATCCGCAGCTTGCAAGGCTAGATGCTACAAGAGCACCACATAAGGCAATGCCTAAATTTCTTAATACATTTCTTTTCATTTATAAATCCTCCTAATAATTTATCACAAAGAGGAAAAAAAGGAGTAGCACTGCTACTCCAAATTGAATACATTATTATTAAATAAAAAGGGGACGATTTAGTCCGCCCCACAAATTAAAAACAAATATATGTTTTCAATCACGGTAGCTCAACACTATATTTAGTGACAGTCAAACATATCTTATACGTTTGCCCAGGTATTTTCTTAAAGACTCCAAAAATCCTTCGGCATCTATACCCTTTCATCATTATTTATAGCTTGTCTTTAGCAAATAATAATTACTTTTTTATAAATGCGCCTCTACATGTGATAAATATTTACTTATGTATTTAAAAATACTGCATATATATTACAATAAGATTATGTACTTGTAAATACTAATTTTTAAATTTTGTCAAAATTCTAGTATCCGTAACGCTTTCTGTTAAAAATCAAGAACATATAGGAAACAATAACGCCTAAAATTTCCGCAAATACAACCGCAAGCCAAATTCCGTTATTAATAATTAAAGGAATTATAAAAATCATCGAAACTTGGAATACGAAACTTCTCAAAAACGAGATTGCGCCGCTTACAAAACCATTATTTAATCCAGTGAAGAAACTTGATAATATGATATTAGTGCCGCAGAACATAAAACATATAGAATAAAGTCTTAATGCATTTGTCGTTAAATTAGTTAAATCTTGATTATATGAAACAAATATAAGGGCAAAAGGACGAGCTATTAACATAGTTATAAGAGTCATAGCTATACCTGATACAACTACTATAATTAATCCTTTTTTAAGTAAATTTTTAATTTCTTTTTTATCATCCATTCCATAATACAAGCCAATCAATGGTCCATACGAAATCGCAAAGCCGTTAAACATGGCGACAAATATGTAAGATACATACATAATTACGCCGTAAGCCGCAACCCCTTGAGTACCGATAAGTTTCATAAGTTGGAAATTATAAACTAAACTTGCGCATGATACTGCAATATTAGTTAACATTTCTGATAACCCATTATATGAAGATTGTAAAATTGGTTTAAAATCAATCTTTGTAGGTTTAAATTTAAGTATACCATCTTTATTAAATAAGAAATATATTAAAGGAATTCCGCCACCTACAATATAAGATATACCTGTTCCAAGTCCTGCACCGATAATTCCTAAACGGAATACATACATAAATAAGAAATCTAAGAACATATTAGTTGCGCCAGCACATAAACTAGAAATTAAAGCTAGTTTTCTCTTCTCAGCTACAATCAAATACGATTGACAAGCATTTTGTAACATATAGAAAAAGATAAATGAAATTGTACTTATCGCATATCTTGTAGCTAAATCTAAGTGGTCTCCTGTAGCTCCTAACATTTTAGCTACCGGATTTGCAAGTAAAATACCAACAATTGTAAAGGTAACACCTACAAATAATATAGTTTCTAGTAACATTGAGAATATATCTTTAGCTTCTTTTTCTTTGCCTTCACCTATCTTTTTAGATATTAATGCGGCCCCACCTGTACCAAACATAAATCCAAAGGATCCGATAATCATAATGTATGGCATGATTAGATTTAAAGCCTCGAAAGCTTTGTCACCGACAATATTTGATACAAACACACCATCTACAATACCGTAAATTGATGTTAACATCATTACAAAGATCATTGGTAATGAATATTTAATTAATTTTTTATAAGAATAAATCATATTAATCCTCCTTAAAAGCTTTTAAAAGTGCTTTATTTAAATCTTGTAAAGATTTTATTATTTCTTTTAATTTTGCACTTCCTAATTCTTTAGCAGCTTCGTTTTCTCTATTTATTAACGGGTTCAATTGAGTTGATATATACTCATATCCTTTTTCTGTTAAAGAAATTATCTTCTTTCTTTTATCATTTTGATCAACTTTAAGCTCTACAATACCTAAAGTTTCATATTTTTTAACAATATTATTAACTGTTTGTTTAGGTAGTGAATATTCATTTACAATATCATTTTGAGTTACATTTTCAAAAATTAACAATGAATATAAAATAGGTGATTCAATATAGTTATATTTTTGTTTAGCAGAAAATCCACCATAAATCCTGTTTCCTATTGAAATCTCTTTGTTTAATTCTCTCATTAAGTATACTAAATCATCGTTCATATCATCACCGTTTAGTCCCAACAAGGACTATTTTATCACAAGAAATTTTTGTGTCAAATGTTTTTTGTAAAAAAAAGAAGCCTTTCGACTTCTCTTAATTAATTGTTCTTTAAAATACCTGAATATTTAATACATTCTTCTTTAGCTTTAGATGCAGATGTCAAGTTTTCTACATTACTTACACCATCTTTATAATAGAAAACAGAACTATCTGTATCAAAAGTTGTACCATATAAATTAGTATTAGTTACAACTTCGTCACGGGACGTAACATTATTAACTTGTAAATATTTATTATTAGTTATTTTAATATTTTTAAATTCGCAACCATATACTTTTGCATAACCGTTCCCATCTTTTGCCGAAGTTTGTAATTCGTAAGGATTTTGTCCATTTTCAAAATAACAATTCTCGACAAATGCGTATCCATTAGCACGGATAGAAATTGAATAACTTGAAGAATTATAATAATAATTATTATACATATGCATGTTTGCTTGTCTAGCTAAAGGCAAACGGCTTACACATGTATCATAATAATTATGATGGAAAGTAACTGAAGCTGTATGTTGTGTATCACTTCCACCTACTAAACCAGTTTTGTGATTTTTGTAGTAATAATTATAAGAAATTGTTATATATGCATTTTTCTTTAAATCACAAGCACCGTCACCTTCGTGCTTATCTTGTTCGTTACATACATCCCAGTTATTCTTACCTTCGTTAAAATTATTATTATGGATCCAAATATGTCCTGATTTAAAACCTGTTAAAGTTTGTGAATCATCACTACCTTCAAAACTACATGCATCTTCTGTATAATCATCAAATGTTAAGTTTCTAACTTCGATTGATGAGCAGTTTTTCCATGTAAATCCCCATTGATAAATCATCGCATCAGTTCCGACGCCTTCAACAGTCACATTCTTTAAACTGCTTAAATCTAACATATTATAGTAAGAATCAAATTCATCTTTGCTTGAATCGTATTTAATCTTATTAGTTAGACCATCTAAAACTTCATATGTTGACTCTAGAGTGTTAAAACCACCACTAATAATTTCTTTTGCAGTATAATTTTGTTTACTTAACGCTTTATTATTTGCACCAATAACTTCGTTTGGCGTAATTTGCGTTGTAGATGTTGTCTTATAATCAATTTTGTTCCAAGTAGGTGCAGCTATAGTTCCTATAATTCTAATATCTAGTGGTGTACTTGATTTAGATTGCGCAGTTAAAATATTTGCAAGACCAATATATGATTTTCCGTTAATAGTAGCTTTTACAGTATTCTTTGTTGCCTCAGTTACATATACGACAGTCGTATTACTCTTTAAGGTACCATTGTTCGTATAAGCACCAATACCTTTTGTTACATCAACCCCTGTTGAATCATTTGCATATGCAAAATGAGCATAACCTGATCTATCATAAGAACTTACTTCGATTTTTTCTGATGTAGTTGTATAGTCACTTGTTACAAGTTTTAATACATAATTACCTTTTTCAAGGCCTAAAACATCAACACGAGCTGTTGTTGAATCAACACTTCTAATAAGAGCTGAATCAACTTCACTAAATACTAAATCATCATCACTATATTTAGCTACATAAGCTTTAGCAGAATTTAGATATTTAATATCGAAAGTCGCATATAATCCCTCGTTATATCCGGCACAAGTTAAAGATAAAGTATCTGTTTTGACAAATATAGCATATAAAGAAATATCAGTAGTAACCTCTGTATCAAAATCGAACAAATCACTACTTGTACCGTTTTTGTCTTCACTCCATCCGACAAATGTATAAGTTTCTTTAACAGGAACTTTACTTGTTTGAACTACTTTAGATGAATAATCAACTGAACTTGTATCAAACACTGTACTATCTAGATAATAAGTAATTGTGCACTTCTCAACAGTAAATGATGCATATAAAGTTATGTTTGAACTAATTGTATTTGATTCAAATTTATTTTGACAAGCAGAATCTAAGTACCAACCATTAAATGTATAATGAGCCTTTGATGGTGTTTTTAAGTTTATAGTTTCGTTTTCTTTAACTGTATCTTTATAATAAACAGAGCCATCTACAATGTAAGTAATTGAATACACAGTTGATGTGCTTGAACTTGAAGAGCTTGTTTTGTCACTAGATCCGCTTGAACTTGAACTTTGAGATGATGAACTTGAAGAACTTGTTGTGCTTTGTGAGCTTTGGCTACTAGATTCATGTGAACTTTCGCTTGTTGAACTTTGTGAACTAGACTCTTTTGAAGTTTCACTTGATGAGCTTTCTCTACTAGATTCCGTCGTACTCTCGCTTGAAGAGTTTTGTGAGCTTGACTCAGAACTTGATTCACTCGAAACTTCATTTGAAGCCGAACTATTTGAAGATTTAGACTCACTTGAAGATTGTACGCTTGATTCGGAAATCTTAGGCTCCGTTGAACTAGAACTATTACTTCCTAGATTGATTGTGCAAGACGCAAGCATTAAACTTAAAAGTGTGCCTGATAATAAAATTGTTTTTCTTTTCATATAATCACCATTAAAATAAATTTATATTTTTATTTTATCATTAGAACCTATAAACATTAGTGATTAAAATTCGACAAATTTCGTGCATAAAAAAAAACATACCCACTTGAGTATGTTTATCATTATATTCTATATTTATGTTTTTCCTTTTTCATTTCATAAAGATTTTGATCAGCTCTGTTAATTAAATCGATAAAGTTTTCATCATATTGCATATGAGCTTTACCTTTAGAAATTGAAATCTTATATTCATCATTATCTTTATTATACTTATCAGCTATCTCATCAATTTTTAAATATAACTCTTCTATTTCGAAGTCTTTCGCATCTTTTAAAATGATAATAAATTCATCTCCACCAAAACGGGCTAAGAATGATTGTTTATTAGTTAATGCTTCTTTTAAGATTTTACTAGCACAAACTAGTGCCTTATCTCCTGTTAAATGGCCGTGTAAATCATTGATTTTTTTGAAATCATCTAAATCACAAAGCACAACAGACACGTTATCATTAGGTTTAATATTATTAAAAATATAGCGATTAAGTTCATTTCTATTATATAAACCAGTTAGGTTATCTGTAGAAATCTTATTTGTTAAACTATGGAAATAAATTAATAAAACCACAAAAGTTGTACCAAAACATAAGAATGGGACATCATGGAATAATATTTGTATAGCCGCAAACACAATTAACAAAAGAGGGTATAAAACATATAAGACACTATTTCTTTTATCTAAAATTTCTTTGTGTCCCATTATTTTGTAACTTGCATACGTTGAAGCTACAACCATATAAATAAAAGGGATAAGAGTTATAAGAATTGTTTTGTAAATCTCGCCGTCATAAAAGAACAAACAAAATATAATTGAAAATATAACATTAAATGTACAAGGTAAATTAATTATAATAGTTCCTTTTTTAGATTTTAAATAGAAGGCATTTACGAAAATTGAAATAAAGAAAAACCATAAAAATGTCGCCATACTTACTACTGAATATTCAATGGCACGCAAAATTTTAAGGCAAATTGGATCTAATTGTAGAATGTTATAATTTAACAATGACCAAAATATGTCTAAAACAAAATAAATAGAGTGAACTACTATGATTCGTGAAAAGATTTTATCAATTTTTCTAGGTCGTTCATTTCTTAAATATTTGCATAAAACAAACTGCAAAGAAATGAAACAAATTGCATTCGAGAAAATGTGAAAAAAACAAAGTAATTGATCATTCGTCCAATTAGTTAAATCCATAAGTTTGCCCTCCTTTGTTAAATTTTACCATATTTTAAATTAAATTAAAAATTTTAGGCTTCAAGTTTCCTTAAACGCTTGAATTCTTGTTCTATAATTCTCTTTTTTTCTTTACGAAAATTCTTATTTATAAACATATCGTTTTTCAATAC
>CAVGYR010000070.1:0-8746 GCA_963633325.1 uncultured Treponema sp. | reverse complement strand
TACATATTCTGTATCGAAACAACTTAACAAGTTATTAGCAAAATTCTTAATATATTGATCACCAAATGAGTGACCGTTAACATCATTTACTTTCTTTAAATTATTTAAATCTAAATAAATTAAAGATTTAGCATCTTTATTAACTTTTCTCTCTTCGTAAATACCACGTGACAAACAATTAGTTAGTGGGTCATGAGTATAACGCTTATTTTGATAATAGAATTTAGATGTTTGGTCGTAGAAGGACTTTATTGTATATTTATCTTGATTATTTTTTTCTTCAAGTAATTTAGCATATTTTTCAAGACAAGATACATATTCATCATAATTATTCTTTTTACTAATTGATAATAATAAATATCTATATATTGAAGATATATCATATACATTAAATAGAATTTTTAAGAATTTATGACAAATATTATAAACTATATCTTTTCGACCACTATTAATTAACTTATCAAATATTTCTTCATAAATAGAAATATTTTCATATAATTTATTATTAATATTATTTTCAAATTTAGCTAATAATCTATCGCATGCAAAATTTATTTCATTATCAGAATAATACTTTGTACCAAACTTAAATATCATAAATATATCTAAAAGTTCAAACACTTCATGCATGTCAGCATTTTGGAATTCTTTTAAATAATTTAATCCTTGATTATAGTACCATAAAGCTTTTTCGTAATTATCTAAAGAAATATAGATAAGTGCATTATTCGCAATTACTATTATTTGATTACCCATATCAAGATTTGAAAAAGAATCAGAATTATAAATTCTTAAATTTTCTTCTAAAGCATATTCATATTCTTTATTATCATATAAAGCATTAACAATAATATTATCAGAATAAAATAATCCATCTTTAGGCAAATTATCAATATCACGAATTTTAAAACAAGTTTGAACTGCTCTTATACCATCTTTAATATATAAATATATTGTAGCTCTAGTATATAATAAATTATATTTATTCTTAGGATTATCTTCAATATTATGTTCAAATTGTTCTAGTAGTGATAAAAGTCTATTAGCACTACCATATGCCCAGTAATAAGATGATTGAAAAACTAAATTACAAAAAGATCTAAAATATTCTTCATTTGTGTGATTTTCAAAAGATAAAATGGCATCCATCGCGTTATCTTTATTTATCATGTTGTTACTTATCAAATTTTTAGCTTCTTCGATATTCATGATATCACACTCCTTCATTATTAACTATATTTTATTCTTAAATAATATATTTGTAAAGAAAATTGTAAACGATTTCACCAGATAATGTTTATTAGGCAAAATGGCTAAAAATTAAAAATATGGTTTATTTTATCAAAAAACATCCTTTTTTTGCAAATATTTTGCCTATATGTAAAAAGAATCTAGCTTTTGCTAGACCCTAAAAACTACTTAGGTTGTTTTCCAATATAAGCTAAGATACCACCGTCAACATATAAAATATGTCCGTTAACGAAGTTAGATGCATCACTAGCTAAGAATACTGCAGGTCCTTGAAGATCTTCAGGAGTACCCCAACGAGCAGCAGGAGTTTTAGCAATAATGAATTGGTCAAATGGATGACGTGATCCATCAGCTTGGATTTCACGTAGTGGTGCAGTTTGTGGAGTAGCAATGTATCCTGGTCCGATACCGTTACATTGAATATTATATTCACCATATTCTGAACAAATATTCTTTGTTAACATCTTTAAGCCACCCTTAGCAGCTGCATAAGCTGAAACTGTTTCTCTTCCTAGTTCTGACATCATTGAACAAATGTTAATAATCTTACCATGTCCTTTTTTAATCATTGAAGGAAGAACGGCTTTAGCCATAATGAATGGTCCGTTTAAGTCAATATCAACAACTTGTCTGAATTCAGCAGCTGTCATTTCAATCATAGGAATACGCTTAATAATACCAGCGTTATTAACTAAAATGTCTACACCGCCTAATTCAGCTTCAATATCAGCTACCATTTTAGCAACTTGTTCTTCATTTGTAACATCACAAATGTAACCACGAGCTTCAATTCCTAATTTTTTATAATTAGCAACACCTTCAGCTAACTTTTCAGCATTTCTATCATTAAATGCAATTTTAGCGCCAGCCTTAGCTAAAGCACTTGCGATTGCAAATCCGATACCATAAGTTCCACCTGTTACAAGAGCAACTTTTCCGTCTAATCTAAAATCTTCTGGTTTAAACATAAATACCTCTCTCTTAATTACTTTAAATCTTTAGTTTTGATGAAATCTTGATCATCATAATCTTGATTTTCACCACACATAGCCCAAATAAATGTGTAATTATTAGTAGCGCTAGCAGCATGAATTGACCAAGCTGGTGAAATTACAGCCTCGTCAGGAGCAATTACAATGTGTCTTGTTTCATCAGGACGACCCATTAAATGGAATACTCTATCTTCATCATCGAAATCAAAATAGTAATAAACTTCCATTCTACGTTCATGAGTGTGACATGGCATTGTATTCCAACAAGAGCCTTCAGCTAAAGCTGTCATGCCCATTGCAAGTTGGCAAGTATCAACAATAGCAGTATTTAAATATTTGTTGATAACACGCTTATTCATGTGTTTTTCATCACCTAAATGTTGGTGAATAGCTTCTACAGCCTTAATATCACCTTTGAAATTATCTAAGTTTTCTTTAGTATAAGCAATATATACAGTAGGATATGTCTTGTGAGCTGGGCTTGAAGATAAATAGAATTTAGCAGGATTTTTAGAATCAACTGATTTAAATTCAATTTCTTTTACACCAAGACCTACATACATAGCATCCTTATGCTTAACTGAATAAGTTTTTCCATCTAAAGTAACTAAACCGTCACCACCAACATTGATAAAACCAAGTTCTCTACGTTCAAGGAAATATGCACAACGCATTTCATCATTTCCTTCAAGTTTTAAAGATTTTGTTACTGGCTTAACACCACCAACGATAATTCTGTCTTGGTGAGAATAAGTTAAACAAATATCATCGTCAGCAAAAACTTCTTCGATTAAATAATGTTTTCTTAAAGTTTCAGTATCATAGTTTTTTGAATCATTAGGATGATTAGCATAACGAACATCAAATTTCATATAAAATTCCTCTCTCTTTCTTTTTTTAAAAATAAGGAGATGCATCGCATCTCCTCATTAACAATTTAATAAATTAGCTACGAAATTATTTTAAATTAATAATTAACGTTGAACTCTACCTGAAGCGTCTCCACCAGCAAGCTTTTCAACTTCTTTAACAGTAACTAAGTTGTAGTCTCCGTTAATAGTGTGCTTTAATGCAGAAGCAGCTACAGCAAATTCAAGAGCTTCTCCTTGAGTCTTCTTAGTTAATAAACCATAGATAAGACCACCAGAGAATGAGTCACCACCACCAACACGGTCAATGATTGGGTCGATGTCATAACGCTTAGATTCATAGAATTCTTCGCCATCATAAATTAATGCCTTCCAACCGTTGTGTGTAGCTGAGAATGATTCTCTTAATGTTGAAACAACATACTTGAAGCCAAATTCTTTAGCCATTTGTTCGAAAATCTTGTGGTATCCAGCAGCATCAGTCTTACCAGCTGTTACATCAGCATCTGGTTTGAATCCTAAGCAAAGTTGAGCGTCTTCTTCGTTACCGATACAAACATCAACATATTGCATTAAAGGCTTCATAATTGAAATAGCCTTTTCACTTGTCCATAACTTAGCACGGAAGTTTAAGTCTACAGATACGATTACACCATGCTTCTTAGCAGCCTTTAAAGCAGCTTCTAGAACTTTAGCACTAGCATCAGAAATAGCAGGAGTGATACCAGACCAGTGGAACCAACCAGCACCTTCAAAAATCTTATCGAAGTCGAAATCTTCAACCTTAGCTTCAGCAATTGCAGAATGAGCTCTATCGTAAACAACTTGGCTAGCACGCATAGAAGCACCAGTTTCTGAATAATAAATACCAATTCTTTCTCCACCACGAGCAATAGCACTTGTGTCAACACCATATCTTCTTAGTGAGTTTAAAGCAGCTTGACCGATTGGGTTATCAGGTAACTTAGAAATGAATGCAGCTTCTAAGCCATAGTTAGCACATGATACTGCAACGTTAGCTTCACCACCACCAAAAATAATATCAAATTGATTTGCTTGAACAAAACGAGTGTTCATTGGTGTAGATAGACGTAACATGATTTCGCCCATAGTTACGACTTTAGTTGAATTTGGTTTTAAATTCTTCATAAATATATATTCTCCTATTATTAATTTTTACTTTTCAATTTTAATTTTAAATACTGCTTTTTCAACAGTCTTACCATCCACGTCACACTTAGCTAAGTGAACATCTTCAGTATATACAAGTGCAAAACCTTCATTTAAGACAAACCATTGACTGTCTTTAACTGAATCAACATCACCTGCATTATATTTTGTAACATCCTTTTCAGGATTATATTCTGTAGTTACTTTTAAATCTGGGTTAGAAATATCAGTATATGCAAAATATTCATTTCCTTTTAAAACTACTTGTAAGTCCATGTAGTTTTCATGGTTTTCAAAGAATGTATCTTTTTTGTCTTTAGCGATATAAGTATCACGGTTAACATAAACATTCTTACCATCAATTTCAGTTTTACCCTTAGGTAAAGCTAATAATCCATCGATGCCTTTTTCAAGAATATAGTTGATACAAGTATCAATATTCTTAGAAATTCCTTTGTAACGATAAATGTATTTTAATTTACCAACTATCATATTATCTTTGTACCTCTGCGCGACCATTAGATTTCATAAAGTCTTCAATATCTTCACAACTTAATAAACAAGCATCACCATAAATTGTATGTTTTAATACTGAAGTATTTAGACCCCAGTTAACAGCAAATTCAGGATCTTCATAGTTCTTTAATAAACCATGAATTACACCACTTGCGAATGCATCACCGCCACCAATTCTATCGAAAATCATAAATTTGATAGGATCAGTAAGTTTGCAATTATTACGTGAATAATAATATCCGGCTAAACTATTTTCAGTAGCACTATAAACAACTCTATCAGTACCAAATACATATTTGATATCATACTTTTCCATCATCTTAGGCATAACATTTTGTCTCTTTTCATGCATACTTGCATTTTCAAGACCTGGATCTAATGGAATTTCAAGTAATGTGTTGCAGTCCCAAAATGAGCAGAAAATAACATCAACATATGGAACAATCTTTTGGTACCAAGGCTTAGCCTCTTCCATAGTCCACAATTTAGCTCTATAGTTAAAGTCAAATGATACTTTAATGTTATGTTCATGGCAATATTTGCAACATTCATAAGAGAATTGTGCAACACGCTCATTTAGAGCTAGTGAAACGCCTGAAACATGGAACCAAGTTGCGCCCTCAAATACTTCATCTAAATCAAATTCAGAAGATGAAATACGAGTGATAGCACTGTGCTTTCTGTTATAAATTACTTTACTAGGTCTTCCGCCAAATCCTGATTCAAGGAAGTAAATACCTAATGTTGTAGAACCTCTTACAATATAATCAGTATTAACACCATTAGCTTTTAAATGGCTAATAGCACCATCACCAAGTTGGTTAGGAGGAAGCTTAGACATAAAGTATGTATTATGTCCCATGTGTGCAAGTGCAACTGCAACATTAGCTTCTCCACCACCATAGTTAGCAATATATGAGTGTGTTTGATTAATTGTTTGATGATCAGGAGTAGAAAGACGTAACATTATTTCGCCAAATGTAATAATTTTTTCGCTTCTTCTAACCATTTAGCAATCCCCCGAAATTGATTACTTTTTGCTAGCTTTTAACTCTTCACGAGCTTTTCTAACAGCTTCAACATATTGTTGAGCTCTTAGAGTTGTAGTAGCTAAATCTCCGTTTTTAGCAGGAGCAGTTAAATGTGAACCAGATGAAATGCATACAGCACCATTCTTAATCCATTCTCCAGCATTTTCAAGATTAACACCACCACTAGGCATTAAGTTAGCATAAGGAAGTGGTCCCTTAACGTCCTTAATGAATACAGGTCCTAGCATATCACCAGGGAATACCTTAATTACATCTGAACCATATTCCATAGCAGTAACAATTTCCTTAATTGTTTGAGTACCAGGGATATAAGGTACTTGGTATCTATTACATAGCATAGCTACTTCAGGATTGAATGAAGGTGCAACGATGAATTCAGCACCAGCTAAAATAGCAGCACGAGCTGTTTCAGGATCTAATACAGAACCAGCACCACAGATAAGCTTATCAGTAGAAATTTCTTTCTTTAAAGCTGAGATAACCTTGTCAGCACCAGGAACAGTGAAAGTAACTTCAATACCTTTTACGCCACCATCAGTGCAAGCCTTACCAATATTTACAGCTTCTTCTGGAGTATTAGCACGTACAACGGCAACAACACCACATTCAGCTAAACGATTTAATACATCAAATTTTTTCATAATTAAACTCCTTTTATGTATTACATTGTGATTTCTCACATTTCCTATATATTATATAATTTTTAACAATTACTTGTCAATAAATATCACTTTTTAAAAAATTTCACTTTTATGTCAGTACTACTAACAAAAGTATAAAAAAACTGCAATTCAAATTGAAATGAATCACAGTTTTTTTAAAAAATTATTCTGATTTTTCAGCAAATACTCCAAAAATTCCACCAAGTAAGTAGAAAATTGAAGAACCAATAGCACCAATTACAATCATAATAACATGAGGTGTAACTGAATCACTTGCATCATTTAAAGCTTTAATTGCTTTCTTAGCTAAAACATAAACAACAACCCAAATAATTACACAAACAACTAAAATAATTCCACCTGTTGTAAATAAAGTTTGAGCTTCTTTTACAGTTTTACCCATATCTGCAGCACTTTCAGCATCTACTCCTGCACTACATATGAAGCAAACAATTGCAAAAAGTGCACCTAAAATGATTGCGATTAAATTGATAATATTACCAACCTTATAAAGAATTTTACTTGCGTCTTTCATACTTTTTTCCTCCTATAAATATTTTATAATATTACATATTAAAAGTAAAATAAAAGGGCAAGAATTTTTATCCTACCCATAAAATATTTTGATTTTTTGAATTAATCTGCAAAATCAAATTCAAAGCCCATAACGTCGATTGTATCTCCGTCTTTTGCGCCGGCTTTTCTAAGTTCTTCGTCTAAGCCCCATGAACGTAAACGACGAACAAATTTTTCTACAGCTTGTTCTTGATTAAAATTAGTCATAGCCATAGGTTTTTCAAGGAATTTACCTTCTACATAGAAGTAATTATCGCTAGGATGTGTAATAATAAATTTCTTATCATCTTCCTTAAATTCATAAGTTACAACATCTTTATCATCAGTTTCGATTAAATCAAATCTAGGTGTTTTTTGAATTAAATCAAAAATCTTGTATTTTAATTCATCTAAGTTAGTATGATTTAGAGCTGAAACTTCAACAACTTCAAGACCTGGTAATTTTTCCTTAAATTTAGCTAAATTTTCTTTTGCGCCTTCCATTTCCATCTTGTTTGCAACTACAATTTGTGGACGGTTAGATAAATTTAGCTTATATGTTTTAAGCTCGTTGTTTATAATTTGATAATCTGAATAAGGATCTCTTCCTTCAGTAGCGGCCATATCAATAACGTGAACGATAACACGGCAACGTTCAATATGACGTAAGAATTCAAATCCTAGTCCGGCTCCTTGGCTAGCACCTTCAATTAATCCAGGTAAATCGGCCATAACGAATGACTTTTCTTCATCAACTCTAACCATACCTAAATTTGGTGTTAACGTAGTGAAGTGATAACTTGCAATTCTAGGCTTACAATTAGACATGTTAGAAATCAATGTAGATTTACCAACACTTGGGAAACCAACAAGACCGCAGTCTGCAAGAACTTTTAATTCACAACGAATATATTTGTGTTCCCCTGGTTCACCTTTTTCAGCATAATCAGGACATTTTAAAACTCTTGTAGCTAGAGCCATGTTTCCTCTACCACCACGACCACCTTTTGCAATTACTTCTTCTTGACCATCTTGTGTAATATCTGCAATTACCTTTTGATTATCATCATTATAAATAGTTGTGCCTAGTGGTACATGAATATATGTATTTTCTGCTCCTCTACCATAAGCACCTTTTTTCATTCCTCTCTCGCCTTCACGAGCAAGAATTACTTTTTTATATCTTAATTCAAGAAGAGTATTTAAGTTTTTATCGCCAACAAATATGATTGATCCACCACGGCCACCGTTTCCGCCGTAAGGTCCACCATATTCAACTTTTAATTCTCTTCTATATGAGACGATACCGTCTCCGCCTTTTCCGGCTCTAAGTTCAACTTTGACTTCATCTAAGAATTCCATATGAGTTCTCCTTTTACCTTAAAAAAAACACCCAGCAAGTGGGTGTTTATATCTACTATTCTGCAATAGGATAAACTGAAACTTGCTTCTTTGAACGACCTAAATGTTCAAATTTAACTGTTCCTGTAACCTTTGCATATAAAGTGTCGTCTCCGCCGATACCAACGTTCTTACCTGGATAAATCTTTGTACCACGTTGTCTGTAAATGATAGAACCAGCAGTAGCAAATTCACCATCACTCTTCTTAGCGCCAAGACGCTTAGATTCAGAATCACGACCGTTCTTAGTAGAACTTACACCTTTTTTAGATGCGAAT
>CAVGYR010000069.1:2883-8847 GCA_963633325.1 uncultured Treponema sp. | reverse complement strand
TAGCTTATTCACACCTGCATAGCAGGTGGTTTTATTGTCTTTAGGGACAATAAAAACCAGCTTGTTTTTAAACAAACTGGTTACTATTAAATTTTTATCGTTTGATAAATTATAGTTTTTTGTAATCTACATCAATAACATCTTGATCAATTCCATAGAATGCACTCTTGATTTCTTTGCTGGCTCTTTGGATTGTATATAGTGTAATAAATCTATTAACACTATCCACAATTAAGGAAATACCAATATAAAGTGTCATTGTTGAAGAAGCCTCAATCGGATTAAACAGCAACATAATGCCAAAGACAGTAATAAAGACACTTAAGATAATACATAAAATAGAACCAGACGCTCTATAACGGCATAAACGTACACCTTCTTCAAAGCTGTTGCATCCTTCAATAATAATATAAACACCAAATATAATTCCTAAAAATGTTGATACGATTGCTTTGTTAGAGAATAAATAGACACCAAGTAATATTTTTAGAATCGCTAATATTAAGTTGCCCTTATTTTGAATAAAATATTTTTCTTCAATGATAAATTCAGCCATATTAACAACACCGCTTAATATCACTAGAATGCAAATAACTGTAACAATCACACTATTTGCTTCATTAGGCCAAAAACAACATAAGATACCAGCTAAAAGTAATAATATTGCGTTTAATAATGAAACTGTTTTTACTTGTTTTATAAATTTCATATATAAGCCTCGCTTTCTTTGCGACCTTATTATAATTACTTTTTTATAACTATTTTTAGGACAATTTAGTCGAGTGTTTAAAATTTATAAAATTTCTTACTTTAAAATATAATCTATTATTTCTTGAGGATAATAAACTAATTTATGAGCTACAGGCTTTAGTTCATCTTCACTTCTAAATCCCCATGTTACTGATAAAGAACCAATTCCAGTATTTTCGGCTGTTTTTATATCAGTTGTACTATCACCAATATAGACAACATCATTTTTATTTACTTGCATTCTTTCAATAATAAGATTAGCACCTTCAGGATCTGGTTTAACCTTCATCCCATCTACATGTCCCAATACCAATTCTTGATTAATACCTGGGAAATTTATTTCAATTAGCTTTTTAGAATAAGAATCATTTTTGTTAGAATTAACACCTATTTTGATATTGTTTTTAAGTAAAATATCAATCATTTCTTTTATGCCTTGATAAGGAGTAGTGGTTTTATAATATTCTCCATCATATATTTCTAAGAATTTTTTATAAGCATCATCAACTAAATTTGGATAATCTACAAAACATTGTTCAATTAGATTTCTAATACCATGTCCTACCATAGACATTGTCTTTGTGACGGTGTTTTCCTTATTAATATCAAAGGCTTTATAAGTTAAGTTAACCGCATTATTTAAGTCACTTATGGTATTTAATAAAGTACCATCTAAATCAAATATTACTGCTTTTTTCATTGTTGTTTAGTTACGATATTATCACTATCTTTATAAATGCTATTGGCAGGAATTACTCCTCTCACCCTACTTAATGGATAAATATTTGTGTTTCTACCAACTATAGTTCCTGGATTTAATACAGAATTACAACCAACTTCCACATTATCACCAAGTACTGCTCCAAACTTTTTGATTTCGGTTTCAATCTTTTCGCCATCATAGTTTTTAACCACAACTAGCGTTTTATCAGATTTAACATTTGATGTAATTGAACCGGCACCCATATGTGATTTATAACCAAGTATTGAGTCACCAACATAGTTATAATGAGGAACTTGAACATTATCGAAAATAATTACATTTTTAAGTTCACATGAATTTCCTACTACACAATTAGCACCTATTAATGCTGAACCTCTAATAAAAGCACAATGTCTTACTTCGGTATTTGGTCCAATAATTAATGGTGCACCTAAATATGCACTTTCAAATACAGTTGCTGATTTATGAACCCAAACATTTTCTTTTATTTCTGTATATTCATTTTTATCTAATGTATTACCGATTCTTATAATTTCTTCACTAATACCCTTTAAAGATTGCCATGGATATTCAAACTTATTCAAATAATCTTTAGCTAAAGTATGTTCTAGATCCAATAAATTCTTTGTTGTATACATTTTATCCCTCCCTATTTATCGATTTATTACTTTCAAATCCTTGTGGAAAACGCTTCTTTAACTTATCTATATTTTTTTCACATATCTCTTCAAGTGGTACATCTAGGCCATATGCTGCTTCAGCTAAATACCAAGCCACATCGCCTAATTCTTTTATTAGTTCTTCTTTATTTAAATCGTGTCCTTGGAAAAGTTGTTTCTTAAGCAAATCTATAACTTCACCACTTTCTCCACATAACCCCATAGCACTATTGAGCAAGATATCTTCTTTTTTGATATTTTTATTTAAAGTGGTCATCGCTAATTTTTCATATTCATTAATTTCCATATTAGATTACCTTTGATTTATATTCTCCATCTTCTAAATAATACAATAATTCGCTAAGTTCTTCACTTTCCATTATCTTTAGCATTCTATCTAAGTCCAAAGATAATTCGTAATTATTGAAATCTTTGCGTTTAATCCAAAATACTTTTCCTTCTTTTGATGACTTTAGTTCTCCTTCAAATTTATTACATTTATAAAACAAAATAATATAGCGATCTTCATCATCTGTTTGTTTATATTCTTCTATACCACAAAGTATAGGGTTTAATAAAGTTAAATTTGTTTCTTCTTTAACCTCTCTAATTATTGAATCATAAAAACTTTCACCCTTTTCAACATGACCTCCTGGAAAAGTAATCCCCGGCCAATCTTTTTTGGTTCTTTCTTGTACTAATATTTCATCGTCCTTATAAATAAGACAGATATTTGTAATTACTACTTTTTCTTTATTTGTCATATATTCACCCTTTTCTATTTTATAAGATATGTGGAAAAGTGGAAAACTGTAATACATATATTATTTATAACTTTTTTTAGTTAATAATTGTTTATAAATATGTGGATTATTTGTGTTTCTAGTGATTATAAACATATTTTTACACAATATATCCACATCCACATTTTGGACTTATCAACATTATGTGGAAAAGTGGAAAAACTCACGAAAGCCTTTATTTATCGGCTATTTTTGCATTTTAGATGTGGAAAATTGTATGGAAAACTTTGGGTTTTGTCACTAATCCACACTTACATATACTGTGGAAAACTTATCCACTATTTTTCCACTTTTAAAAGTTGTGGAAAACTGTGGAAAACTCATTATAAGCCTATGGTTATCAACTTGTGGATTACTTTTAAATGTGGAATGTGGAAAACTCCTCATTTTTTCTTCTTGAAATGTGGAAAACTCTTAATTATAATTACACTTGCTTAAGGATATTTTATTATGATTAACAACGATTTTTATTTAAATGACTTGTGGCAGAGGACTCTACAAGCTGTTAAGAATACCCAAATTGTACCAGAAAGCGTATTTAGTCTATATGCGGTTAATAGTAGATTGGTATCAATTAATAATAATATAGCTAGAATTGCGACTACTAATTTTGTCACAATCACAATCATGGAAAAGAATAAGGCTACTATTACTAAATGTCTTCAAACAATTACTGAAAATTACGATTTAACCATTCAATTTATTGAAGAAAAAGATGTAGAAACTCTAACAATCACAACTTTCCATAATGAATTCTTTGATAGAAGTCTAGATCCTAATATGAATTTTTCTAATTTCGTATTAGGAAAATCAAACTCTCAAGCACAAGTAGCTTCTTTAACTTGTGCTAAAAATCTAGGCTTAGTCTATAATCCCTTATTTATATATGGCAATTCTGGACTAGGTAAAACTCATCTTTTAAACGCTATTGGTAATGAAGTTGCTTATAATATGCCAACTAAAAAAATTGGTTTTATTTCCGGCAATGACTTTATTGATGCTTTACAACGTGCACGTAAAAATCAAAATACCGATGATTTTAAAGCTTCATTCTATGATTTAGACCTATTATTAATTGATGATATTCAATTTATTGCCGGTAAAGAGTGGACCCAAGAAGTTTTCTTTTCCATCTTTACTAGACTTGTAAATGATCGTAAACAAATTTGTATAACAGCTGATAGATCTCCAGGTGATATAAAAGGCTTGGAAGAAAGATTACTTTCAAGATTTAATCAAGGTTTAAATGTAAACATTGAATCACCAGAGTATGAAACAAGCATTCGTATTTTAAAAATGAAAATCGCTAATAATGGCAATTTTGCAGATAAAGTTGACGAAGAAGTTCTTTCTTATATCGCAACAAACTTTTCTAAAGATGTAAGATCTCTAGAAGGGGCCATTAATCGCTTACTTTTCTATTTCATTAATTTTAATATAGACAATGAAGATCATATAACTTTAAAACTAGCTTCTGAAGCTTTTAAGGGTGAAGTTATTGAATCTAATAAAAATGAATTGAATATCGCTAAGATTAGAAAAGCTGTTTGTGATTATTACAATATTACTAAACAACAAATTTGTTCAGCTAATAGAACTAAAAATATCGCCATACCACGTCATATTGCGATGTATTTATGTAGAGAAATGTTAGACTCTCCATATAAAGAAATAGGTAACGAGTTTGGCAAAAGAGATCATTCCACAGTTATAAATGCTTGTGAAAAAGTAGAAAGTTTATGCAAAACTGATTCAACTTACTTGCAAGCAATAGCTGAAATCAAGAAAAGGGTTAATTAATCCCACTTATATCCACATTTTTTTCAATAATAAAAATGTTAAAATATTGTTGTAGTTATCGTGTTTTAATAAGTTTTCCACATTTATCAACACCTTAATTATTATTAGATTATTTATATTTTTATATAAAAAGGAGCGCCGATGATTTTTAAAGTAAATAAGCGAGAATTTCTAGATGCCTTATCAATGGCAGCTAAGGGTATTTCTAATACAACACCTCTTCCTATTCTTAATGGTATTAAATTAATTGCTGAAAATAATTGTCTAACACTTATATCTTCAGATACTAATATTTCAATTAAAACAGAAATTACAAATACTGATGAAAAAGAAGTACTTACTATTTCAGAAGAAGGGGAGAATGTTATTGAATCAAGATACTTATTAGATATCGTAAGAAAGATTGATAGTGATTTTATAAATGTAGAAATCTTTGATAATTCTTTAGCTAAAATTTATGGCGGTAAATCCGAAGTTAAAATTAACGCTATGCCTACTTCTGATTACCCAACTATTGATTTTACTTGTCATAATGCTCCATTTAAATTTGATACATACACATTCTTTAAAATTGTTAATGAAACATCATTCGCTTGTTCGGAAAAAGATACTCGTCCAATTTTAACTGGTGTCAATTTCAAAGCTGAAAATGGAAGATTATATGTAAACGCAACTGATTCGTATCGTTTAGCTTCCAAAACAGTTGATATTGATTCTAATTTAAGTTTCAATATTACTATTCCTCGTAAGTACTTATTAGATATTTATCATTCATTAAATAATGTTGAAGAAGTTGAAATTGGCATCGATTCTCAAAAAATATCTTTCATATTCAATAATTCAGTAATTCAAACAAGATTATTGGATGATGAATTTCCTGATGTTAAACGTTTAATTCCTGCAAGCTTTACCCAAAAACTTGTTGTTAATGCTAAGGAACTTGCTAGCGCGATTGATAGATCTTCATTTATTAAGTCTGATGGTAAGAATATTGTTAAGCTTACTATTAATGATCAAAATGTAGCTGTTACTTCAAATGGTAATAACGGTTCTTCTTTTGAAGAAATAGGTGTTGTTTCTTTTGAAGGATCGCCACTTGAAGTTAGTTGTTCTGGTAAATATTTAACAGACGCAATCAAAGCTATGTCAGCTGATGAAATTACTATTTCATTTTCTGGGGAATTAAAACCATTGATTATTACTGATAGTAATGATAGCAGTATTGTTC
>CAVGYR010000069.1:2252-2873 GCA_963633325.1 uncultured Treponema sp. | reverse complement strand
ATATTAATATTAGCTAATTTAAAGCCCAAATTGGGCTTTTTATATTTTTGGGTAGGGTTACTAGGCTCTAATTATTAAACTAAAATAGTGGTATAATATTAAAGAAATGAAAAAAATATGTATTAAGGATGAATATGTTACTTTAGGACAATTTTTAAAGATTGCTGATATTATTTCAACTGGTGGTGACTCTAAGTTCTTTTTAAGTACTAACGAAGTACTTATAAATAACGAAAGTGATAACCGTAGAGGCAGAAAAATATATAAAGGCGATACTTTAAAAATATTAGGAGTTACTTATCAGGTATGTTAGTTAGTTCTTTAAAACTAAATAATTACCGTAACTATCTTTCTAAAAGTATCGAATTTGATAAAGGCTTAAATATTATTATTGGAAAAAACGGTAGTGGAAAGACCAATATTTTAGAGAGCCTTATTGTTTTATCTAATACTAAATCATTTCGAACACTCAATGATTTTGATCTTATAAAAAAAGGTGAACAATATTCCAAAATAGAAGCTCTTTGTGATGTTGGCAAACTGAAGGTTGTTATTTCGGAAAGTGGAAAAAGACTTTATATAAATGATATTCCACTAAAGAAAACATCTGAGTTTATCGGA
>CAVGYR010000069.1:0-2242 GCA_963633325.1 uncultured Treponema sp. | reverse complement strand
GTATTTTATTTAAACCTAATGATTTAAATTTATTTACCGACTCACCAAGAGAAAGAAGAAGAATATTGGATATTGAAATAGGAAAAGTATCAAAAGAATATTTAAATTCTCTATCTTCCTATAATCTTCTTTTGAAAGATAAGAATCGTTTACTTAAAGAAGAGAAGATTGATTTAAATTACTTAGATATCATTGATATAAAAATGATTAAAGAAATGAAAATAATCATTAAATATCGTGAAGAATTTATAAATATTATCAATTCTTATATTAGTGATATCTATGATAACTTATCTAATTCTAAAGAAAAAATTACTATTAAATATAAAGTTTGCAGTAGTTTAGAACATCTTGAAGAAAACATGCTTAAAAGTCGTGATAAAGATTTGATTTATCATTATGCGAATTTCGGAATTCATCATGACGACTATGAATTTTATTTTAATGATGATTTACTACAATCTGTAGCATCACAAGGCCAAAGTAGAATGAGTGTTATTAGTTTTAAGTTGGGACTTGAAAAATATATTAGATCCAAAACTAATAATTGTCCAATTATTTTATTAGATGATATTTTATCAGAATTAGATGCTGAAAATAAAAATCGTCTATTACATTTTTTGCCTAATGATAATCAAACTATTATTACGGGTACTGATTTAGATAATATTAAGATTTTTAAAAATTATAACTTAATAGAAATAAAGGAGAGGGAAGATGGCTGATACAAAAATTAATCATGATGATTATACTTCTGATGATATTCAGGTACTAGAAGGTCTAGAAGCAGTTAGAAAAAGACCAGGTATGTATATTGGTACTACTTCAGAAACAGGTCTTCATCACTTAGTATGGGAAATAGTTGATAATTCTGTTGATGAAGCATTAGCAGGATATGCTCATACTATTGAAGTTACAGTAGATAAAGATGATATTGTCACTGTAAAAGATGATGGTAGAGGTATGCCAGTTGAAATTCATAAAAAAACCGGTATTTCAACTGTTGAAACCATTTTTACAGTACTACATGCTGGTGGTAAATTCGGTGGTGGTGCCTATAAAGTATCAGGTGGTCTTCATGGTGTTGGTGCCAGTGTTGTAAATGCTTTAAGTAAATGGTTAGAAGTAACAATACATAAAGATGGTAAAGTCTATTTTGTAAGATTCCATGAAGGGGGTCATGTTGATAAACCTCTATATGAAATTGGTACTTGTCAAAAGGAACAAACAGGTTCAACTGTCCGTTTTAAGGCTGATGATTTAATCTTTAAAGAGGGTACTGTTTATAACTATAAGACTTTATATGATAGAATCCGCCAAATGGCTTTCTTAAATAAAGGTATTAAATTTATCTTTAATTGGGAAAAAGAAGATGAACATAAAGGAAGTACTACTTTCTTATATGAAGGTGGTATTAAAGAATATGTTTCATTCTTAAATGATGGTGAAAATCTATTATTTGAAAATGTTTTATATTGTGATGGTAGTGATGATGAAACAAATATTTCAGTAGAGGTAGCCTTTGAATACAATGCTTCATATACTGAAAAAGTTTATTCTTTCTGTAATAACATCTTTACTCCAGAAGGTGGTATGCATCTAGATGGTTTTAGACAAACATTAGCTAGAGTTGTTAATGCTTACGCAAAAGATAAAAAGTTTTTAAAACCAGATGAACCTAATTTTTCAATTGATGATTTGAAAGAAGGTTTAACTGCTATTGTTTCTGTTAAACATCCAGATCCTCAATATGAAGGACAAACAAAGGGCAAACTTGGAAATGCTGAAGTTAAGCCGGTTGTAAATAAAATATTTGGTGATTTCTTAAAGAGATGTTTCCTAGAAAATCCTGATATTGCCAAAATAATTATTGAAAAAGCTAAGTCTGCTAGTGAAGCTCGTTTAGCAGCACAAAAAGCTAGAGAAACAGTTAGAAGAAAAGATGACTTTGGTGGTGCAAGTCTTCCTACAAAATTAAAAGACTGTGCAAGTAGAGATGCCTCGATTTGTGAAATATACATTGTCGAAGGTAATTCAGCTGGTGGTAGTGCTCAACAAGGTCGTGATTCTAATTTCCAAGCTGTTCTTCCTTTAAGAGGTAAAATCTTAAACGTTGAAAAAGCTAGATTGCATAGAATATTTGATAATGCTGAAATAAGAATGATGATACAAGCATTTGGCTGTGGTTTTGGTGATGAACTTGATATTTCTAAACTTAGATATCACAAGATTGTAATCATGA
>CAVGYR010000068.1:0-8868 GCA_963633325.1 uncultured Treponema sp. | reverse complement strand
TGGTAAAATTATATCAAATTATTTAGGAGGTAAATATGATAAAAGTTTATGGATCAGATATGTGCTCAAAAACTAGAGATTTTAAATATAATTTAGAAGAAAATCATATTCCTTATGAATACATTGATATTAATGCTAGTTTAAGTAACATGGTTGAATTCTTAAATATAAGAGATCATTCAAATAAATATAATTTGATGAAAGAAGTAGGAGGTATAGGAATACCTACTATTATGCTTGAAAATGGTAATATTATTTTAAGATGGGATAATTATTTGCGTGATCAAGGAATAGACGTTAAATATTCGCGAAAAATTTGTATAGATGACAGTAAAAACTGCTAAAATAAAAAGATACTAGGATTATGATTTTATATCACTAGCTAGTATCTATTTTTTATTTACTTAAAGATGTATATAAAGGATTTTTTAGATTAGCAGTATTTTTTTGAGGTTTATATATAACATTTTTAATTTGAGGTTTTGGTAAACCAAACTTTTCATTATAACCAAATAAATTAATATATTTGTCGATATCGTGTTTTTCATCAGACATCTTTTTAAGAACCTCAAAACAAGCTCTTGTGTCATCTAAAGCACGGTGTGAGTTTACTACAAGAACATTTAAATTATAATGATTTATAGCCTCGCACAATTTATGAGGATAACTCATACGGTCTTTATAAACTGTTAAAATATCTAAAAATACAACATCTTCTAAATGAACTCCACGTAAAAAATAACGTAAGAATTTTAAATCAAATTGTGCGTTGTATGTCGCAATAACTTTTTTACCTGGCTTGCTTAATAATTTTGCAAATTTTTCTTTTACAATTGATAATTGTAGCCCTTCTGTATCAAGCATTTCGTCTGTAATATGAGTTAAATTAATAATATCTTGTGGTAATTTTTTGTTATTATCTTCAAGTTTTATAAGGTCATTAATTGAACTGATTTCTTCTAAAAAACCATTGTTTCTAACGATTTCAATAACACCTAAATCAATAATTTGATCTTCTAATTCATTTAATCCTGTTGTTTCGGTATCTAGACAAATGATAGTATCATATTTGTCAAAAATTTCATCTAATGTATTCATAATATTTTCCTTTATTTTCATAAATTATATCACTATTTATAAAATTTTACTTAACAAAATTTAGATAAGTGTTAGTTAAAACTAAAAATAATATTTCAAATTTTAAAATTGTGGTATAATTTTTGTAGTTTGAAAGGAAGAAATAATATGGATCGCGACGCAATTTTAAATAGAATTCATGAATTAAAAGCACAAGGTAAGAATGTTCCTACTGACGCAATGATTAAAACAGATGAACAAATCGAAGGAATTAGAAAAGCTAGTATTGCAAATACTAAAGTTCTTGATGAAGTAGAGAAACAAATCAGACCTTATATGACTACTAAAGAAATTGATGAAATTGTAAGAATTAAATCAATTGAATTTGGAGGAAGAAGCGCTGTATATGGATATGAAGGCTACCCTGCATATACTTGTACATCAATTAATGATATGGTTTGTCATGGTATACCAAGTGCAAAAGATGTTTTAATGCCAGGAGATATTGTAAATGTAGATTGCACTACTTTTGTAGACGGATATTACGGAGACAGTTCACGTATGTTTATAATAGGTAATGCAAGTAAGGAAAGAATTGATCTTTGCGAAAGAGTTAAGAAAATGCTAGATAAAGCATTTGAATCAATTGTTCCTTGGGAGACAACGCTTGGCGATATTGGTTATATCATTAACAAGATGGCTACTTCATATGGTTACTCAGTTGTACGCGAAGTAGGGGGACACGGTGTAGGTCTTGAAATTCATGAAGATCCTTATGTATGTCACGTTGGTAAGAAACACGATGGTATGCTTATTACCCCAGGTATGGTATTTACTATCGAACCAATGGTAAACAGGGGAAAGAGACACGTTTTCTTAGATGCCTCTAACAATTGGACAATTTATACAGATGACGGCTCTGATAGTGCACAATGGGAATACACTATTGCTGTATTCGAGGATCATGCAGAAATATTAGCACATTAATTATGGAAAATTCAAATTATTACAAAACAATTAAAGAAACTGAAAATTATATTAAAGAAAATAATAGAAGAATTAAAAAATTTAATAAACCAAAAAAGGATTATGATGTACCACCTAAAAGAAGCGTACTTGAAGAAGTAGGAAGCGCAGTAAGTCATGGTGTTGGCGCTATTCTTTCTATAATTGGTCTAGTCTTGTTAATTCTAGCATCTAAAACACCAGTGATGGTTGTATCTGGAACTATATTTATGGTATGTATGTTTGTAATGTACCTTAATTCTTGTTTATATCATGCATTTGCATGGGGATTAAAAGTAAAAAGAATTTGGCGTAGATTTGATTATACTTCTATTTATTTGCTTATAGCAGGTACTTTTGCGCCTATACAATTAGTGTTACTTGAAAGAGTACATGGCACATTAGGATTTAATATTGGTCTTGCGTATTTTATTGTTATGTGGGTGTTATTTATTACTGGTATTACATTTACTTGTATTTTTGGACCTAATAGAACTAGAAAAATTAATTTTCCATTATATTTTGTTGGCGGATGGTCAGCAGTATTCATGATACCTACATGGATTCAATATGATTATCATTTCGCATTATGGATTTTTATCGGTGGCGTAATTTATACACTTGGAATGATTCCTTTTGCCTTATTAAGAAATAAAGGTGGAGCACATTTTATTTGGCACATTTTTGTTCTTCTAGGCTCAATTGCCCACTTTTATGCAATTTACGCATTTATATTTTTAAAATAATTGATTGTCTTGGGACAATCTTTTTTTATACATCGTATAATAATACGGGTATTTTATGTAAAGTTTACTTGACATTTTTTGCATTTTATATTATAAATAATATAATTTGAAGGGACTGATTTTATGGAAGAAGAAATTCTTAGGTCTGTAAAGAGTTCAAGTAAAAAGATTGTAATTAAATGTTTTTTAGCCGTTTTCGGCTTTATTGCTATATTTCTTGTAACAACTTTATTTTTCTCAGGTGACACGATAGGTAATCATGCGGAAGCTACAGGCTTAACAACTACGCTTAAACAAACACCTACTAATTCAACTCCGGATAAAGAGACAGATTTAGATAACTTAGCTTATTTAGCTTATAATATTTCTATAAACAAATCATTTAAATCAGAATCACATGGTACA
Organism: uncultured Treponema sp.; assembly: GCA_963633325.1. Lineage (GTDB taxonomy): Bacteria > Bacillota_I > Bacilli_A > Acholeplasmatales > Anaeroplasmataceae > JAEELC01. The sequence goes on along the minus strand of CAVGYR010000068.1, from coordinate 5,635 downwards.
GCTACGAGTAAAGTTCTTGGTATACCTTATGTACAACAAATTCATGATTCACGAGTCGTAAAAGGCGAATACATGTACCAACAAACCATTTCTTGTTCTAGTATGGTTTCGTTTGGTTTGGAAAGATTCTATTTTGACGATAAAATTATTCGTCGTGAAGGTAAACCAACAGATACTGATAATGTAACATGGAATGAAGAGGCTAAAGACGCAATAACATATAAACTTGCAAAAGAAACATATGGTCTTACACCAAATGAAATTAGCCCATATATTATTTGTAAAGAGTCTATTTTAAGCACAGAAAAAACTAAATTAGATGACGGAAATTATCAAATAGTAGTTTCCCTAGACCCTAGTAAAGCTCCTTTCTATTACCAAAGACAAGTTAAGGAGTTTGCGGGAAGTGCAGATTATCCATCATATGATTCGGTTTATTTAACTTTTAATTTTGATAGTAATTGGCAACTTAATAGTATTCATTCGGAAGAAACTTATAAAATTTCCATGATGGGAATGAATTTAACTATTAAAACAAACATTGATGAAGTATTCTCATATGACGAAGACATTGAGATAGAGCATAAAGATTTCTTTATGACTTGTAAAAATATGGTTCCTCAAGGAGAAGTAGAGAATAAGATTTCTTCTCAATCACTTTTATTAGAGGCATTTTCATCTATTTTAAATGGTCAAGTTTCTACATATAAAATTGATTTAAACATTAATGATACAAATATTCCAGTTTATTTAAAATTATCGTTGAGTGATAATTTGTATATCGGAAAAATTGGTAATGATGTAACATTTGAATTAGATTTAAAAAATAAATTAGTATATTTAACTTATGATACGCTTAAACTTAAATATGATTTAAATAAAAATGATGATTTAAAAACTTGTATAACAAAAATTATCACTTGTTTAGGTGTAGAATTACCTCAAGTTGATTTAGATAGTTTAGATACAAATGCAATCGTGGACGCCCTTTTAAGCAGTACTCCTGAATTAGATGAAGATGGTAATGCAAAAATCACAAGCGATTTAGATATATTTGGAATAAAAATTAATGTCACATTCTATTTTAACAAGACAGATTCAGGATATCGTCTTAATTATTTGTCAGGTATAACTTCATATGGAGATTATAATATAAATGTTGAAGCCTCAGAATCAAATGAAAACTTAACGTACGATTCAAGTGCATCACACCAAGATTTGAGTGATATAAGTGTTCTTTTAGATAATGTCACAAAACTTCTTGAAAATGATTATATTATTGGTGATATTAATGTGAATTACAATAATGTTAATATCTCAGGTTCGATTAAGTTTATTTTATCTAAACTAGAAGCTGAAGCTAATTTGAATATAATTTATAATAACAAAACATTGAATGTAAATATTTATTATTCAAATCAAATCATAACTGTGAAATATGGCGATATAGCTATAAATTTAACTATAGATAGTATTAAATCTATCTTAAATTCATTTGGAATCAGTTTAGATACTAATGTTGATTTAACTAGCTTAATTGGTATTTTAGATAAAATAGATATTAAGAAAACTTTAACAAGCTTTGTTATAGATAAAGAAAAATTAAATATTGATTTATATTTAAAAGATGAATCAGTTTATAGTTTGTCTTTGAAGAACAAAGAAAATGGTATAAGTATTACATTAAATGATATTTTAAGTCTAGATTTAAAACAAGGAACTAACTATGATATCGTAGCCCCTGATAGTATTGATACATTAAATGTAGTTGATATATTAAAAGTATTATTAAAGTCAGATGTAAAAGAACTTGGTACTAATTATGAATTGAATTTAAATATCAATGATACACAAATTAGAGTATTATTAACATTAGATTTAAATTCTAAGTCTATTGTCGGTAAAATAGGTGACGATGTAGCATTTAAACTAGATTTAGATAGTAAGATGGTTTATGTATCTTATGATACACTTCATGTATCTTGCGATTTAAATAATCTAGGTGAAATTAAAGATAGTATTTCAACTATATTAAATAAATTGAATCTTAATTTACCTGAATTAGATTTATCTAAGGTAGACCTTAAATCTGTAGTTTCTTCATTACTAGATAGTGAAGTTGTCACAAACGAAACAGGTGCTAAAATTAACATTAATGTAAATGCATTTGGTTTAGATATTAGTGGAGTAATATCATTTGATTATAAAGATGAGTTATATTCATTTAATAATGTAGTAATTTCTACAAGTTATAATGATTACAATATTAGTTTAACTCTAGAAGAATCTTGTGATACAGTCACATACAATACTAGTAGTGATCACCAAGAAATAACTGATATTAGTGATTTATTAGAAAACGTATCTAAACTAATCGATAATGATTATATCAGTGCAGATATTAATGTTTCATATAATGATTTAACTGTAAAAGGTACAATTAAGTTAATTGTATCTAAACTAGAAGCTCTAGCTAATTTAGACATAATTTACAAGGATTACGAGTTAAATGTAACAGTATACTACGTAAATAACGTGGTAACAGTTAAGTACGATGATATAGTTGTTAGTGTTAAAGTAGAAGATATTAAATCTCTACTTGACATTCTAGAAATTAACTTAAATACTAGTGTAGACTTTGATTCCTTAGCTAATGTATTAGATAAGCTAGATATCAAGAAAACTTTAACTAGTCTTGTAATAAATAAAGAAGAATTAGGTTTATCAATTAATTTAGATGAAAAAGTATATAATATTTCATTAAAGAACACTTTAAATGGTATTAATTTAAGTGTTAATGATTTAGTATCACTAAATGTAAAACAATCTGATGCATTTGAAATCAATGTGCAAGATGGTAAAGATTGTCAAAATTTAATTGAAATCTTAAAAGTATTACTAAAGTCAGATGTAAAAGAACTTGGTACTAATTATGAATTGAATTTCAATATCAAAGATACTAATGTAAATGTATTATTAACATTAGATTTAAATTCTAAGTATATTGTCGGTAAAATTGGTGACGATGTATCATTTAAACTAGATTTATCTGGTAAGATAGTTTATGTGTCTTATGATACACTTCATGTGTCATGTGATATAAATAATTTAAGTCAAATTAAAGATAGTATTCAAGCTATGTTAAATAAATTAAATATTGAAATTCCTCAATTAGATTTATCTGATGTTGATTTAAACTCTCTAGTTACTTCAATACTAGATAGTGAAGTTGTCACAAACGAAACTGGTGCCGAAATTAACATTTATGTAAATATATTTGGTTTAGACATCGATGGAGTAATATCATTTGATTATAAAGATGATTTATATTCATTTAATAATATTCATGTTTCTTCAAGTTATAATGATTATGATATTAGTTTAACTCTAGAAGAATCTAGTGAATCTATTACTTATGATACTAGTATTGATCACCAAGAGATAACTGATATTAGTGTATTACTAGAAAATATCTCTAATCTGATCGATAACGATTATATCAGTGCAGATGTTAATGTTTTATATAACGATTTAACTTTAAACGGCACAATTAACTTTATTGTATCTAAATTAGAAGCTGAGGGTTACTTAACTGTAACTTACAAAGATTATGAGTTAAATGTAGCAGTATATTACGCAAATAATGCTCTAACCGTTAAGTACGAAGATATAGTTGTTACTGTTAAAGTAGAAGATATTAAGTCTCTGCTTGAAACATTAGACGTAAACTTAAATACTAGTGTAGACTTTGATTTCTTAGCTAATGTACTTGATAAGTTAGATATCAAGAAGACTTTAACTAGTCTTGTAATAAATAAAGAAGAATTAGGTTTATCAATTAATTTAGATGAAAAAGTATATAATATTTCATTAAAGAACACTTTAAATGGTATTAATTTAAGTGTTAATGATTTAGTATCACTAAATGTAAAACAATCTGATGCATTTGAAATCAATGTGCAAGATGGTAAAGATTGTCAAAATTTAATTGAAATCTTAAAAGTATTACTAAAGTCAGATGTAAAAGAACTTGGTACTAATTATGAATTGAATTTCAATATCAAAGATACTAATGTAAATGTATTATTAACATTAGATTTAAATTCTAAGTATATTGTCGGTAAAATTGGTGACGATGTATCATTTAAACTAGATTTATCTGGTAAGATAGTTTATGTGTCTTATGATACACTTCATGTGTCATGTGATATAAATAATTTAAGTCAAATTAAAGATAGTATTCAAGCTATGTTAAATAAATTAAATATTGAAATTCCTCAATTAGATTTATCTGATGTTGATTTAAACTCTCTAGTTACTTCAATACTAGATAGTGAAGTTGTCACAAACGAAACTGGTGCCGAAATTAACATTTATGTAAATATATTTGGTTTAGACATCGATGGAGTAATATCATTTGATTATAAAGATGATTTATATTCATTTAATAATATTCATGTTTCTTCAAGTTATAATGATTATGATATTAGTTTAACTCTAGAAGAATCTAGTGAATCTATTACTTATGATACTAGTATTGATCACCAAGAGATAACTGATATTAGTGTATTACTAGAAAATATCTCTAATCTGATCGATAACGATTATATCAGTGCAGATGTTAATGTTTTATATAACGATTTAACTTTAAACGGCACAATTAACTTTATTGTATCTAAATTAGAAGCTGAGGGTTACTTAACTGTAACTTACAAAGATTATGAGTTAAATGTATCAGTATACTACGCAAATAACGCTGTAACTGTTAAGTATGAAGATGTAGTTGTAAATGTCAAAGTAGAAGATATTAAGTCTCTACTTAAAACATTAGAAATTAAATTAAATACTAACGTTGATCTTGAAGATATAACTAATATACTTGATAAGTTAGATATCAAAAAGACTTTAACTAGTCTTGTAATAAATAAAGAAGAATTAGGATTAGATGTATATTTAACTAACTCTACTGTATACAATGTTTCATTAAAGAACACTTCAGATTCAATTAATTTAACTGTTAATGACTTATTATCATTAAATGTAAAACAATCTGATGCATTTGAAATTGATGTACCAGAAGGTAAAGATTGTCAAAATTTAATTGAAATCCTTAAAGTATTATTAAAGTCAAATGTAAAAGAACTTGGTAATAATTATGAATTAAATTTAAATATTAATGATACTAATGTAAAAGTATTATTAACATTAGATCTTGAGTCTAAGACTATTGTTGGCACAATAGGTGACGATGTATCATTTAAGTTAGATTTAGACGATAAGATAGTTTATGTATCTTATAATACACTTCATGTATCTTGTGATTTAAATAATATAAGTGAGATTAAAGATAGTATTCAAACTATATTAAATAAATTAAATATTGAAATTCCTCGATTAGATTTATCTGATATTGATTTAAGCTCTCTAGTTTCTTCAATACTTGATAGTGAAGTTGTTATAAACGAAACAGATGCAGTAATTAAAATTAATATAACTGTATTTGGACTAAATATTAGTGGAGTAATCTCATTTGATTATAATAATGAATTATATTCGTTTGATAGTATTGTAGTTTCTACAATTTATAATGATTACAATATTAGTTTAACTCTAGAAGAATCTAGTGAATCAATTA
>CAVGYR010000067.1:0-9063 GCA_963633325.1 uncultured Treponema sp. | reverse complement strand
ACTTCAAATCCGTTTAGTTTAGGCAACATTATATCTAGTGTTACAAGGTCGAAACTTTCAGCTTGAAATAAATTAAGAGCTTCTTCGCCGGTGAATGCTTGATATACATCATAACCATCTTTTTCAAAATAAGCTTTAGTTATTTTTGAGATTTCGTATTCGTCTTCTACAATTAATACTTTTTTCATGAAAAATCCTCCGTATTTGCCTAAATTATAACATATTACTTTTGTTAAAACTTTAAGTTTTATGAAGATTTTATGTATTTATTATTTTTTTAATTTTTTATTATGCTATAATAAACTATAGTGAATTTAGAAAGGATACCTCGTATGAAATTAAACGAAAGATTATATGAAGAACTAGGAAGCCTTCCTTATAAAGAACCAAATCCTGGTGAGGATTATGTACCTGTTCCTTCAACACCTATTGAGACTCAAAATGTAGATGGGCACTCTGTTGAAATCTATTATATGAATGAATATAAAGATGTTTTAGAAGAGTTTACAAAACAAGGAAAATTTGCGGTTTGGTCTAGCAAAGACGGCTCAAATTATCGTTTAGCAGTTGAAGAAAACTATTATAAAAAATTAAATGAACTTTATACTGTTGATGTTAATAGAGAATGGCTAGGTTTCTGGGATAACTGTGAAAAGATGCAAAAAAGTTTCTCACGTAAAATTGTAATCCCTGTTACTTGCGTTGTTATCGTTTTATTCTTATTTATTGCAAATTGGAATAAGATGTTTAAAAATGCGCAAATGTCTGACACAGTAAGTTTAATATTTACATTTGCAATCCCAGTTATTTATTTAATTGGTATGTTATTTGTAAGAAAAACAATTATTAACAATATTACTAAAGAACAACAAAAAGCACTTGATAAGATTAAGAAATATTTTGGTGAAGAAAAATATGAATCTTTATTAAAACAACAAAGAACATATATCGATGAATATTTCGATGAACATTATAGCGAAGATTCAGACACCATAAGTGTAGAAGAAAACAATGAAGTTACTACTTTAGAAGCAAAAGAAAATGAAGAAAAAGAAAGCGAAAACGAAGCAAAAAAAACTGAAGAAGTTATCGATGCAGAAGTTAGCGAAGAAAATAATGAAGTAGAAAACGAAACAGAAAATAAGGAAACAAAAGAAGAGTAAGGTTAAAATTATGGCAAGCGAATTAGATAAATTAAGTGTTAATACAATCCGATTACTAGGTGTTGATATGATTAATAAGGCTAATAGTGGCCACCCTGGAATTGTTCTAGGAAGTGCTCCTATAGTCTATACATTATTTACTAGACATATGAATGTGGACCCTGAAAATTTTTCTTGGTTTAACAGAGATAGATTTGTCTTATCTGCAGGACATGCAAGTGCAATGCTTTATGCATTATATCATTTGTGTGGTTTCAATATTAGTATTGATGATTTAAAGAATTTCAGACAATACAATTCCAAAACTCCAGGGCATCCTGAATATAGACATACTGATGGTGTGGAAATGACTACAGGTCCTTTAGGACAAGGTTTAGCTACAGCTGTAGGTATGGCTATTGCGGAAGATTTTTTAGGTAATAAATTTAATTTAACTAATCTAAGACCTATCGACCATTATACTTACGTATTATGTGGTGATGGTGATTTACAAGAAGGTATCAGCCAAGAAGCTGTTTCTCTTGCTGGACATTTAAAGCTTAATAAATTAATCGTATTATACGACTCTAACGATATCCAATTAGATGGTGAAGTAGAACTTGCGAATACTGAGAATACAAAAGCTAAGTTTGAATCTATGGGTTGGTCTTATTTAAAAGTCGAAGATGGTAATGATATTGACGCAATTGATGAGGCTATTTCACATGCTAAAGAATTAGATACACCTACACTTATTGAAGTTAAGACAATTATTGGTTATGGTTGTCCTGATTCAGGTACTAATGCTTGTCATGGTAAACCTCTTGGTGAAGCTAATACAGCAGAGTTAAGAAAGAATTTAGGATATAATTATGCGCCATTTGAGGTTGATTCTCGTGTTTATGCAAATTTTAGAAAATTAGTTTATGATAAGGGTGTAGAAAGAGATAATTATTATAATCAAATGTTATCTTTATACCATACAAAATATCCTGAAAAATATAATGAATTACAAAAATATATATTTAATGATTTTTCTGTTGATTTAACTAAACTTAAAGAATATCCTGTTGGCACTAAAGAATCTACAAGAAAGATTTTAGGTAACTACCTAGATGAATATTCAAGCCAAGATTTAACATTAATCGGTGGTTCTGCCGACTTAATTAGTTCAACATTTGTTCGCGGCTTAGATGGTAATTATGAACCTAATTTTAAATTAGGTAGAAATATTCGCTTTGGTGTTCGTGAACATGCAATGGGTGCTATTGTAAATGGTATTAATTTACATGGTGGATTAAAGGCATATGGTGCTGGTTTCTTCGTATTCTCGGATTATATGAAACCTGCAATTCGTTTGGCAGCTTTAATGCAAGTTCCTTCAATATTTATCTTCTCACATGATACAGTTTGTGTAGGAGAAGATGGACCTACTCATGAACCTATTGAGCATTTCGCGATGATGAGATCTATTCCTAACTTAAATGTTATTCGTCCTGCGGATGCAAATGAAGTAAAAGGTGCTTTAGAGATTGCACTTAACAGTAAGAAAACACCTACTGTTATTACTACAAGCCGTCAAGGCTTACCTATGTTAGAGCATACTGACAAAAATAAGGTTTATAAAGGTGCTTATGTAGTTTATGAAACAAATTCTAATTTCGATGGAATTTTAATCTCATCAGGCTCAGAATTGAGTATTGCGATTGATACAGCTAAACTTCTTGAACAAGAAGGCTATAGTATTCGTGTCGTATCAATGCCATCTCCTTACTTATTTGATAAACAAGATGCTAAATATAAAGAACAAGTATTACCAAACTCTTGCATGAAACGCTTAGCAATCGAAATGGGCGCAACTATGCCTTGGTATAAATATGCATCTAACGTAAAGGGTATTGATACATTTGGTATTTCAGCTCCAATTGGTGTAATGCACGAACATTTCGGCTTTACTAAAGAAGCTTTAGCTAAAGATTATAAAAACATTAAATAGTATTAAAAAGGAATTTATATGAATTTATCTTATGTTAAATCATTAATTAATAAAATATTTTTAACTGATTCCCCTACAGGATTCTCTTATAATATTGATAATGTATTATTAGAAGAACTTACTAAATTAGGTTACGAAGCTAATTTAACAAACAAAGGTAATGTTAAAGTATTTATTAAAGGCCGTGATAGCAGTAAAACCGTAGCTACTAGTGCTCACGTTGATACTTTAGGTTTAATGGTTAGATCTATTAACTCTGACGGTACTTTATCTGTTACTAATGTGGGCGGTCCTTCACTTCCGACTCTTGACGGAGAATATTGCAAAATATATACTAGGGATAACAAAACTTACTCAGGTACTATTTTATGTAAAGCTGCATCTGTTCATGTTTATGAAGACGCGAAAACTGCACCTAGAAATTTAGATACATTAATTGTTCGTCTTGATGAAGTAGTTCATTCTAAAAACGACGTATTAAACCTAGGAATTCAAAATGGTGACTATATTTGTTACGACCCTAAGACAGTTTTAACTGAATCAGGTTTCTTAAAATCACGCTTTATAGATGATAAAGGCAGTGTAATAGGAATCTTAGGTGTTCTTAAAGAAATGAAAGATAACAATGTTATTCCTCACTATGACACTTATGTATACTTTGTTAACCAAGAAGAAGTAGGTCATGGTGCAGCTACAGTAGACGCGTCTATTTCTGAATTTGTGACTGTAGATATGGGATGCGTAGGAAAAGATTTAGACGGAAATGAATTTGCAGTATCTATTTGCGCAAAAGATTCAGGTGGGCCTTATAGCTATGATTTAACTAGCCGTTTGATTGAGATAGCTAAAAACAAAGAATTAAATTATACTGTAGATATTTTCCCTTATTATGGTTCGGACATTGGTGCTGCATGGAGAGCTGGCTTAGATGCGAAAGGCGCATTGATAGGTCAAGGTGTAAGTGCTAGCCATGGTGCTGAACGTACTCATCTAGATGGAATTAAAAATACAATGGAATTATTGTATTCTTATCTAGTTGATTAATTTAAAATGAAAAACAAAAATCAAGGCTTTTCATGCTTTGATTTTGTTTTGCTTTCTTTACTTGTAATTTTTAAAATGCTAAAATAAAGCATTATGAGGTGTTACTATGAATTATGATGTAATAGTTGTAGGTGGTGGACATGCTGGTTGTGAAGCATGTCTAGCAACTAGTAAAATGGGCTTAAAAACATTACTTATTAGTGGAAATCTTGATATGTTAGGCTCTATGCCTTGCAATCCATCGGTAGGTGGTCCTGCTAAAGGCGTAGTTGTTCGTGAAATTGATGCCCTTGGTGGTTATCAAGGAAAAAATGCTGATTTAACTCGTTTACAAATTAAAATGTTAAATTCTTCAAAAGGCCCTGCAGTTCGAGCTCTTCGTAGCCAAAATGATAAAGTTTTGTATACTAAAGAGATGAGACGTCATTTAGAAAAACAAGAAAACTTATCTTTATACGAAGCTTATGTCGATCATTTAATTGTTGAGAATAATGTACTAAAAGGCGTTGTTTGCGAGAATGGATCAGAATTTTTTGCAAAAGAAGTAATTCTTACAACTGGTACATATTTATCAAGTTTAATCTTTAGAGGCCATAAATTCTATGAAGCGGGTCCTGATGATCAAGCTACAAGTCATGGTATAAGTAAACAATTACACGAATTAGGCTTTGATGTTCGTAGATTAAAGACTGGTACACCTCCTCGTATTAAGGCTAGTACTATTGATTATTCTAAAGCACAACTTGCACCAGGCTCAGATTATCCTTATAAATTTTCTTTTGACCCTGGATATGAACCTATTAAAGATGTGAATATTCCTTGTTATTTAACATATACAAATCCTGAGATACATAAAATTGTATCAGAAAACATTCATGAAAGTGCGATGTATGGTGGCGTTATTGAAGGCGTGGAACCTAGATACTGCCCTTCAATCGAAACTAAGATTTTAAAGTTTGCGGACAAAGAAAGACATCAAATATTCTTAGAACCTGAAAGCTTAGAATGGGATCAATGTTATTTAGGCGAATTCTCGACATCTATGCCTTCAGAAATTCAAGACCGTATGATTCGTTTAATCCCTGGACTTGAGAATTGCGAAGTTATTAAATATTCATATTCAATTGAATATGATTCAATTAATCCACTTCAACTTTATCCAAATTTAGAAACTAAGATCGTACCTAATTTATTCTGTGCAGGTCAAATAAACGGAACAAGCGGATATGAAGAAGCTGCTTGTCAAGGTTTAATGGCAGGTATAAATGCAGCTCTTAAATTTAAAGGGGAAAAGCCTTTTATTTTGCGTAGAGACGAAGCTTATATTGGTGTATTAATCGATGACCTAGTTACAAAAGGAACCGAAGAACCTTATCGTTTGTTAACTAGTAGAGCCGAATATAGATTGTTACTTAGACACGATAACGCCGATATTAGACTTAGAGAATATGGTTATAAATTTGGTCTTATTAGCGAAGAACAACACGAAAGACTTCATAAGAAGATTAATGACATAAATTTATGTTTAGAATTCCTTAGAACTAATAATGTTTTAATGTCAGAAAAAAATAATCAATTCTTGATTTCTATAAATTCAAGCCCTTTAAAAGAATCTCTTAAGGCCGCTGAAATTTTAAAACGCCCTGAAATTAATTTTACTAATATCAGACAATTAATCGATATCGATTTTGCTGATGAAGTAATAGAACAAGTTGAAATTTTAGTAAAATATGAAGGTTACATTGCAAAAGCTAAAGCTCAAGCAAGTAAATTAGAATCTCTAGATGAAAAAGTAATATCTAGTGATATTGATTGGGATAAAGTTGATAATATTGCGCTTGAGGCTAGAGAGAAATTTAAGAAGATTAAACCTCAAACATTAGGTCAAGCAAGTAGAATTTCTGGTGTTAATCCTGCTGATATTGCAGTTTTATCGGTTTATCTAGATACAATCAGGAGAAAATAGTATGGATTTTATTAGTGATTTAAAATCGTATGATATATCTATATCAAATGAAGGCATAAATTTATTTGAAGAATATTACAAATATCTTGTCGAATATAACGAACATACTAATTTAACTGCGATTACTGAACATGATGAAGTTTTTTATAAACATTTTTTAGACTCATTATTATTGACTAAGGCTATAGATTTAAACAACAAAAAGATATGCGATGTCGGTGCCGGAGCAGGTTTTCCTAGTGTTCCTTGCGCAATTATTACAAAAGACGTATCTGTTGATATTGTAGATTCGCTTAACAAACGTATAATCTTTTTAAATAATTTAATTCAAAAAATAGGTCTAAAGAATGTTTTTGCATATCATAATAGAGCTGAAGATTTTGCAAAAGACAAAAGAGAAAGTTATGATATTGTAAGCGCTCGCGCTGTTGCAAGACTTAACATGTTAAGCGAATTATGCCTTCCTTTAACAAAAGTAGGAGGCTATTTTGTGGCCATGAAATCTACTCAATTTGAAGAAGAATTGAAAGAGGCTAATAAAGCTATCGAAACATTAGGTGGAAAAGTAGAAAAGATTATAAATTTCGAGTTACCCAAAAATTTAGGAAGTCGTAATTTTATAATTATTAAAAAAGTAAAGAAAACACCTTTAAAATACCCAAGACAATTTAGTCAAATAAAAAATAATCCAATTAAGTAAGAAAGGAGAAAAATATGGCTTGTAAAACTATAGCTATTACAAATCAAAAAGGCGGAGTTGGTAAGACTACTACAGCTGTAAATTTAGCCGATGCGCTCTCTAGACAAGGCAAAACTACATTATTAATAGATATGGATCCACAAGCTTCCGCAACCCTTTCTTTAGGTCTTGATAGATATAGTCAAAATACTATCTATGAATGCTTGATTAATGATGTTCCTCTTAAAAGTTGTGTTATGCACCCAAAATATGCTAAATGCGACTTAGTAATGTCTAATATAAATTTATCAAATATTGAAGCTAAATTTTTAGACAATCCAGATAAAGATTTTTTGTTAAGTGAAAAAATAGAAAAGATTAAAAAGAATTATGATTATATTATTTTAGATTGCCCTCCTTCGTTAGGACTTATTACCGTATCAAGCTTGTATGCGGCTGACTCTATTATAATACCTGTGCAATGCCAATTTTTAGCAATTGATGGCTTAACTCAATTATTAAATACTATTAAAATTGTTCAAAAAAAGAAAAAAGTAAATAATAAATCTTTACTTATAGAAGGTATTTTACTTACTATGCTTGACAAACGCGTTAAATCAAACTGGCAAATCGTAAGTGAAATTAAGGAGTGCTTTGGTGAAAAAGTTTTTAAAACAATAATTTCAACCGATGTTAAAGCCCAAATTGCGCCTAATTATGGCATGTCTGTTTTAGAATATGCGATTCGTAGTTCATCAGCAAAACAATTTAAAGAACTTGCAAAGGAGATAATCAAGAATGAATAAAAGAACTTTACAAGATTTAATAAATGAAAATGTACGAGAAGATAATAATGGTGAAACTATTATTGAAATTCCTCTTGATAAAATAAAGCCTAATCCATATCAACCAAGATATGTTTTTAATGATGATGAACTTAATGACTTAGCTATGTCTATTAAAGAACATGGTGTTATTCAACCTATTATTGTTAAAGAAATAGGGGACCATTATGTCATTATTGCAGGTGAAAGACGCTTTAGAGCAAGCGAACTGTTAAATAAGCCTACAATTCCAGCTATTGTCAGACAATATGAGAAGAGCAAGATGATTGAACTTGCGCTTATTGAAAATTTACAAAGAGAAAATCTTTCTCCAATTGAAGAAGCTAAGGCATATAGTCAAATTATGCGTGAACTTGATTTAACGCAAAAAGAAGTGGCTCAACGTGTAGGAAAAACAAGATCTTACGTAACTAATATGTTAGGTCTTTTAAATCTTCCTACAGAAGTTATGGATTTAGTGGATTCTAAAATGATTTCAATGGGACATGCAAGAGCTTTATCTAAAATGTTAGATAAAAATCGTATTAAAGAAATTGCTAAACTAATTGTAGATAAAAAATTATCTGTTCGCGAAGTTGAAAAATTAGTATCAAGTGAAGATAAAAGTAAACCAATTAATAAAACTCAAAAGAAAAATGAATTTGAAACGGTAGAAAACAAAATTTCTAAGAAATATAACAATGTATCTAAAGTATCAAAAAAATCAATCACTCTTAGTTTTAAAACGGAAGATGAATTGCAAAAATTTATTGAAAGAATTTTAGAGGATTAAAAATGTATAATATTGATGAAATTTTAATTTTTAAAAAGCCTCATGTGTGTGGTTCTAAAGAATGGAAAGTTGTTCGAAATGGCGCAGATTATAAATTAAGCTGTGTAGGATGTGGACGTATAATCATGCTTACTGGATTCGAACTAGATAAGAGAATCAAGAAAAAGAACAATTAATGTATAATTGCCTAGAATTAAAACTAGGCTTTTTTAAACTTTTATATTTAGCAAATAATCATGATTCAATTAATATTCTTTGTGCTTTATACTTTCTAACATTATTAAAGATAGTAATTTAGAAATAAAACTAACGATTAAGAAAATTTTTGAAATATTTTAAAAAAACTATTGCATTATTGAACAAACTATACTATAATTAAAAAGCACTGTGAATTCAGTGATTTGATGGTCAGGTAGCGAAGAGGCTAAACGCGTCAGACTGTAAATCTGATCCTTAGGGTTCGTTGGTTCGAAACCAACCCTGACCACCATTTATCTTAAAATATTTAAAAATGTGTTTGACATTTAAAACTTCTTAAGATATAATAATTAGGCTTTAAAAAAAGTCAAATTAGGTCTTTGAAAACTGAACATATGACAATAAATATACGAAATTAAGT
>CAVGYR010000066.1:6130-9203 GCA_963633325.1 uncultured Treponema sp. | reverse complement strand
ATAAAAGAATTTTACCAAACAATAAATATGACTTTGTTATCTGGTATATTTTCTATCATCTTAGGTTTAATATTTGGTATTTTACTTACATTATTTAAAAAAGGTGGATTAAAAGAAAATAAAATAGTCTATTCTATCTTAAGCTTCATTATAAACGTATTTAGAAGTATTCCATTTATCATTTTAATCGTCTTAATTATTCCGCTAACCCGTGCTATTGTAGGAACTTCTATAGGTCTTAAAGGATCAATTGTACCTTTAATTTTTGGTACAGTACCATTCTATGCTAGACAAATAGAGGCTGCTTTGTGTGATGTTGAATATGGGAAAGTAGAAGCCGCTCGTGCTTGTGGTTCATCAACATTAGGAATTATCTTTAGAGTATATTTGCATGAAGCTGTTCCTTCAATAATTCGTGTTACAACAATTACAGCTGTTAGCTTAGTAGGTTTAACAGCAACAGCAGCTGGAGCTGTAGCTGCCGGAGGACTTGGTGATTTAGCAATCAACACAGGACTAGCTCAAAACAGACGTGATTTAATTTATGCTTGCGTAATATTAATTTTATTAATTGTATCAATTGTACAATTAGTAGGTACATTACTTGCAAAAGCTACAACAAACAAACATTTATTTACATTTAGAAAAACAAAATAAGAAACAAAATAAAAGAGGTATAAAAAATGAAAAAATCTATTAAAGTATTATTAAGTGCGGTATTAACAGGAGCTTGTATTTTATCTGTTACAAGCTGTGACACAGCTAAAGACACAAAAACAGTTGTAAAGATTGGTGTATGTGGTACATCTAACGATTATTGGAAGGCTGTTCAATATGTTCTAGATGAACAAAATGCCAATATCGATATCGATCTAGTTTCATTTAGTGCTTACAATTTACCAAATAACGCATTAAATGCTGGCGAAATTGATTTAAATAGTTTCCAACATAAAGCTTATTTAGCTAAAGACGTAAAAGACAACAATTATAAAATTGAAGCTATTGGTGATACACTTATTGCGCCTCTTACTCTATATTCTAAGAAATATTCAACTCTAGATGAATTAAAGAGTGCTGCTGGAACTGAAATTAAAGATTCAGGTAAGATTAAAGTTGCAGTTCCTAACGATGGTACTAACCAATCTCGTGGTATTAAATTACTTGAACAAGCAGGACTTATTGAATTAAAAGAAGGTGTAGGATATACTCCAACACTTGAAGATATTACTGGTTATAAATATAATATCGAAGTTACTCCGATTGCGGCTAACACATTAGCTTCACAATTAGATGAATTCGGTGGCGCAACAATTAACGGTACTTATGCAATTCCAGCTAATTTACTTCCTTCACGTGATGGTTTAATTATTGAATCAAGTGAAAGAAATAGTACATCAGATTCTAGCAATCCTTATGTTAATGTAATTGTAGCTAGAACTGCTGATAAAGATAATGAAACTTACAAGAAGATTGTTAGTGCTTATCAAAGCGATACAGTCGCTAATTACATCATTACTAAATATAACGAAGCTTTTTCACCTGTATTTAGCTACAAAACAATAACAGGAGACAAGTTAACTAATTTAATTAATGAAATTGATGAAATCGAGCTATAGTTTATGAACGATATTGAAAAAATAATTTCTTCTGATACTCTAAGTGACCACGAATATGTCGTGTCACTTAGAAGATATCTTCATACTCATCCTGAATTATCAAAACATGAATATGAAACTGCAAAATTTATTGAATCTGAACTAGATAAAATCGGGTTAACACATACGCGTGTTGGGGAAACTGGGGTAATTTCCGAAATTAAAGGTCTTTTAGAAGGAAGTGACACAATCTTACTTAGAGCTGATACTGATGCACTTCCTATATCCGAAGTGAGTGATAAAGAATATAAATCACAAAATGAAAACGTAATGCATGCGTGTGGGCACGATGCACATACTGCAAGCTTACTTGGCGCAGCTAGAATTTTAGTTAAAAATAAAGATAAATTTGGTGGTACTGTTTTACTTCATTTCCAACCTGCTGAAGAAGTTGGATTTGGAGCTAGAGATTTTATTAATAAAGGTGTATTAAAATCAGGTATAGCTTCTAGATCATTTGGCCTTCATTTAGCAAGCGGTCTTGAAGTAGGGAAGATTGCGGTTGTTCCTGGAGCTAACAATGCGGCCGTAGACTGGTTTAGAATTAATATTCATGGTAAGGGATGTCATGTTTCAACTCCTGAAAGAGGAGTTGATAGCGCTTATGTAGCCGCACAAATTCTAATCTCTATTCAATCACTTATTACACGTAAAGAAAACCCAATGGAAAATATTTTAATAGGTGTTGGTAAAATAACTGCAGGTACTGCATATAATGTAGTTGCTGAAGAAGCACATCTTGAAGGTACAATTAGAACATTAGATGAGACAGTTCGTGCACGTGTTAAGAAGAATTTAGAAGAATTATCTACACTAACAACTAAAATATACGGCGCAACAGTAGATTTTGAATGGAATGATAATACAAGTGCTTTAATTAATGATGAAGAATCAGCAGAAGAAGTGGCTAAAGTAGCTAAACGTTTATTTGGAGAAGATAAAGTAATTACTAAACGTAATCCGTCCCTTGGCGGAGACGATTTTGCAGAATATATTAAATTAATTCCAGGATGTTATGCATATGTAGGTAGTGGTAATAAAAACAAGCCTGAAACTTGTGTAGCACACCATGATTGTCATTTTGATATTGATGAGGATTCGTTAATTACATCAGTTAAAATTCTTGCAAGTTATGCAATAGATTATTTAAATAAAAATATTGATTAAGATAAAACATATTTATTTCTTGAATATTCAAAAAATAAATATGTTTTTTCTTTGTTTGAAATTTAAACTTGATAATATGTATACTTTGATTTAAAATTTAAAACATGGTGATTTTATGAAGGAATTTTATTCAAAATATAAACAACCATTAACGTTTTTATTTTTTGGCACATTAACTTCAATTCTTAATTTAGTTATCTATTGGTTGTTTTTTAAAATTATTAAATGCACAAATGCAAGCTCAACTATTG
>CAVGYR010000066.1:0-6120 GCA_963633325.1 uncultured Treponema sp. | reverse complement strand
CAACTATTGTAGCTTGGTTGTTTGCATTTGTCTTTTCATTTATTTGTTCAAAAAAATTTGTATTTACAACTGGTTTAAACGCAAAAGATTTCAAAGGAACAATGAAAGAATTTGGCTCTTTCTTTCTTGCGAGGTTCATTTTAGGCGTTGTTGACTTAATATTCATGTTAATTGTAGTAGATTTCTTTCATTTAGATTCGACATTTATGTCGCTTTTTATGAAATTATTATCTAATTGTACACTCGGAGTAATCAACTATTTTATTTCTAAAAAGTTAATTTTTACATATAGTGAAAAAAAAGAAGATATAAAATATATTGGTCTTATTATAATAATTGGTATTCTTTCAGCGTCATTTGTCTTTTACAAGGGATTAGCAGTAGGGGATGATTTCTATTATCACACAAGTCTTGTATATGACTTGTATAAATCCGCATTGAATAATAATTTTTCACTTGCAATAAACGAATATTTAATTTCTCATATTGGTTACGGTGCACGTCTTTATTACCCACCGCTATTTGAATATACAACTGTAGTTATAGCACTTACATTTAAAAATTACGGAATGTCATTAATTATGGCAATTAAAACTGTGATTCTTTTAGAATATATATTCTCAGGAATATTTATGTTCTATTTTCTTAAAAAAGTGTTTAAAAATAATAAATTATTAGCTCTTATTGGTGCTATTTTATATATTGTACTTCCTTATAGAACTACAAACGATTTCAATAGAACAGCATATGCGGAAGGGCTAGCTATGACATATGTGCCACTAGTTTTTTCTGGGTTATACGAATTTTTGACATTTAAAGAAATTAAATTTAAGCCATTTTTAGTTTTTAGTATTGGTTTTGCACTAACATTTTTATCGCATACGATTACCGCAACTTATTTAGTTTTATTTGGTATTATATTTGCATTATTTTATCTTAAAAATTTATTTAATAATTTGAAAATAAGACGTTTTAGAATCTATGCTTATATCTCAGTTATTTTAATATTAGGACTTGTAAGTTGTTACCTAGTTCCTTTGCTAAAATTAACTCTTGAAAAACAATATATTGTTTGTGATTTATCACTTATGGCAACTTCAAAAAGATATATACCGTTTCGTTTTGATCTGCTCGCTAAATGGGGATTTTTAATGTTTAATGATGTATGGAAAGGTATTGATAAATTTCAAATATTGAAGTGCGCCATATCTATTTTATTAATTATAATAGAAGTTATTTTACAAATCTTTTCAAAAAAATATAATAAAGAGAAATTGGCATTAGGTATTAATTTAGTACTTAATTTAATAATCATTTCAATTTATAAAGCTAATGTTATGATTATAAGTGCTGTACTTATTTATTATATAGTTTATGCAATAACTTATAATAAAGAAATTGTAAAAGAAGATGTTGATAGAAATTTATTTAGATCAAGCATAGCTCTAACTATTGCATCGTTAATACTTTTATTTGTACCATATGTTTATGCTTTACTTCCTAAATTCATGTTAAATATTCAATTCACATTTAGAATATTTGTATTCTTATATTTCTCACTATCCTTGTTAGTTCCATTATTATTTAAAAAATATGGGTTAAAACAATTGTCATATATAGCATTTTTTTGCTTGATTGCGACCTCTTTTACAGAAGCTAATTCAAAAGGATACAAGTTTGTTTATGTTTTAGATGATACAATTATTTCGGATAACACAAACGGAACAGGTGGTTGGCAAAAAGAATATCTTCCGATTGAATATGCCGAAAACAGCGGATATGTATGTGAAAATGAAAATTCATTGTATTACACTATAATTAATATATTCGAGGTTAACGAAAATGCACAAGATGTCGTTATAAATCCAATTATTTATAACGGATCAGGCTCTATTCAAGGTGAAAATGCCTATAGTGTAGTATTAAATGAAACTTCAACTATTCAATTTGGTAAAATATATTATGATGGTTATAAAATTAAAGTTATAAAAGAAGGTACTACTTATTACGTTGATCCTACTAAGTTAGATGGTTTACTAAGTGTTACTCTAGATAGTGGCACATATGAAATAGAAGTAGAATATGTAGGTACTAAGGCAAACAATGCGGCTCGCGTTGTAACTGGTGTTAGTGCACTTATAGTAGTTATGTTATCTCTATCTTATTTGTTTAAAACTGAAAATATTATCAAGGAATATGAAAAAGGCCATAAGGAATAATCCTTATGGTCTTTATTTCACTCTAAGCACAACAGATTTTAAGTAAAGTTGTTCCTCACCTTGTAAAAGAGAAGGGTGATCAGGAGATTGAATTCTAAAATCGATAAATTGAACAGATCTACCTGAATCTAGTGCAGCTTCTTGTAACATTTGTAAAAATAGGTCACTTGTCATATTTTGGCTACATGAATAAGTTAATAAATATCCGCCACTTTTAATAAGCTTTAAAGCTTGAAGATTGATTTCTTTATAGCCTTTATAAGCTTTTTTAACTGTGTCTTTTGTTTTCGTAAATGCAGGTGGATCAAGAATTATAACATCATACTTATTTTTCATCTCTTCACTACGAAGTAAATCAAAAACATCACAACATTTTGTACTGATATTTGTAAAATTATTTAATTGTGCGTTTAACATTATCTCATCACATGCGCGACTTGAAATATCACAGGCGTCTACATGAAGAGCACCGTTAGCAGCCGCATTCAACGCAAATCCGCCAACGTTTGAGAACGCATCTAGTACAATTTTATCTTTAACATAATGTTTAACATAAGCACGATTCAATTTTTGGTCAAGGAAATATCCTGTTTTTTGACCATTTTCTACATCAACATAGAACTTGATATTGTTCTCAACAACTAATACACGAGTATCGAATTTCCCGTATAATTTACCTTTAGTTTGAGTTAAGCCTTCTTTAATTCTTACAGGCATATCGCTACGTTCATAAATGCCTTTAGGATTTAAAAGCTTAACGAGGATATCTACGATATCTTGTTTAATTAAATCCATACCAAGTGACATAAACTGAACTACTAGAACATCCGCATACTTATCTACAATTAGTCCAGGTAAGAAATCAGCTTCTGAAAATATTAATCTCATACAATTAGAGTCGTTAAATAAATTATCTCTATGTTTTAATGCGAAATTTATACGATTTTCAAAAAAATCTTTATCAATTACATCGTTTTCATCTAAAGAAAGAATACGAACCATTATTTTAGAATTAGTATTTAAAAATCCGAAACAAACAAATTTATCATCGTATGTAACAACTCTAACAACTTCTCCGTTTTTAATATTACCTGAAAAAGAATTGATTTCATTATTGTAAATCCATGGGAAACCATTAAGTTTTTCTTTTTCTTCATATTTGTTTAATTTAACAGTTAACATTTTAAGCCTCTACAAAATTAATAAAATCTTCGTATAATTTTTTAGTATCTTTTTCATTGAATAATTCATGACGATATTTATCATATTCAATATGAGTTAGATTAGTAAAACCTTGTTTATTCAATAATTTTTTACTTAAATCAGTACCTTTTTTACCGCCAACAACAGGGTCATCAGTACCATTTAGAAGAAGAATAGGTAAATTGTTTACCTTATTTTTATTTTTTCTTCCGATTAAATATAAAAGATGATGTAAATCATTGTAAGCCGCATTTGTGAATTCATTACCACATAAAGGATCATTTTGATAATTTACAACATTATCTTCATTTAAACTTAACCAATCAAGTTTGGTTTTTGAATTTTTAAGAGATTTTTCAAAAGGTCCTAAAGTGATATTGTGTAAAAAGTGAGAATATTTATGTTTTCCTTTAATTGTCTTAGTAATATTAGAGAATGTTATTGCAAGAAATGCAAATTTATTATAATTAGGGAATCCTGATAAAATTACTTTAGAATAAAGATTTGAATTAGCTTGAATAACACAACGAGTGATGATTGAACCCATTGAGTGACCATATATTATTACATTATCAATTTTTAATTCATTTTTAATGTGATTTGTTATAACTACTTGGTCATTAATAAGGGCTTCGTAACCTTTGTGTTCAGTAAAGAAACCTTGTTCTTTAGCATTTTCGCCGTGACCTCTTAAATCACTAGTCACAACAGTATAACCATGATTATTTAAAAAAATTGCAAGTTCTTCATAACGAGTTTGGTGTTCTTGCATACCATGAACAATTTGCACACAACCTTTAGGATTATCTATTTTATAAATTTTTAAATATAAGTTTTCATTATCAAAAGATTTTATTACTGTATAATTCATATTTTTTACCTCATTACAATTTTATAAAAAAAAGTTAAAGAATACTAGAAAAATTTTATTAAAAAAGCACTGAATTTCAAATGATATTGAAATTCAATGCATATAATTTAAATAAAGCTAAATAGAACAATGATAGAAGGATTTCTACCTGTTTGTTCACTTACAACTTGGCTCATTTGTTTAGTTAAATCAACTTTGATTTGATCATAACTTAATTTAGGATCGTTTAATAATTTAACTAAGCGGTTTTTAGCCATTTCGACAAGATTATGACTTAATTCTTCACTGCCTTTTAAATAGATGAAACCACGAGTTACAAATTGAGGCTCAAGAGCTAAGCGGCGTGTATCTTTTGAAATTGTGAATACTAATGTAAATAAACCGGCATCAGATAAAAGCTTACGCTCATGGATTATTGATCTATCAAGATCATTAACATCGCCGTCAATCATAATGTCATCGGCTTTAATTTTTTCGCTCGAAATTGAACATTCATGGTTTATCATATTTAGCACATCACCATTCTTTAGAATGAATAGTTTTTCAGGATCTAACCCGCATTCAATGTCTAAAGCACCACTTGTTTTAAGCATTCTATATTCACCGTGAATTGGCATATGGTTTCTAGGCTTTAATAAAGTGAATAACAATTTTAAATCACCTTGAGAAGCGTGTCCTGAGGTGTGAGTATCTGTGATAGGTGAGTGAGTAATAACTTCACAACCAGCTTTAAATAAGGCGTTAATTGTTTGGTTGACAGAAACTTGGTTACCAGGAATTGGAGAAGAAGAGAATATTACTGTATCACCTGGAATTAATTTAACTTGTTTGTGAGTTCCTTGAGCTATACGAGATAAAGCCGCAAGAGGTTCACCTTGAGAACCAGTACAAATAATAACAATTTCTCTGGGTTTATAATTCTTTATTTCGTCAGCTGTAATAAATGTAGTTTGAGGAGCTTTGATGTAACCAATTTTTTGGCTCACTTCAATAACTTTTACCATTGAACGACCGAAGACAACAATCTTACGGTTAGTTTTTACGGCCGCATCAACGATTTGTTGAACACGATAAATGTTAGATGCGAAAGTTGCGACTAAAAGACGAGAATGTGTGTGCTTGAAAAGTTCTAGAATGTTGTTACCGATAACTTTTTCACTTTTTGTGTAGCCAGGAACTGTCGCATTAGTAGAATCAGATAATAATAAATCAAGACCTTTATGACCTATTTCAGCTAATTTGTAGAATTCAGTGTTAGGACCATTTGGAGTCATATCAAATTTGAAGTCACCTGTATGGAAAATAGATCCAGCTTTTGTCTCAATATAAATACCAAATGTATCAGGTACTGAGTGAGTCATACGTACGAAAGAAATCTTTGTATTTTTAAATTCAAGAACAGTTTTTTCATCAAAATTAACAATTTGAGGAACTCTGATATCTTTGTGTTCTTCAAGTTTATTTTTAATAAGTTCTACTGATACTCCGGCCGCATAAATTTTAGGCACACTAATTTCTTTTAAGAAGAAAGGAATACCACCGATATGATCTTCGTGACCATGTGTGATAAATAAGCCCATAATTTTTTCTTGTTTATCTTTTAAATAAGAAAAATCAGGAATTACATAATCAACACCTAGTAAATGCTTATCAGGGAACAATATACCGCAATCTATAATAAATATTTGATCCATGTATTCAATACAATACATGTTTTTACCAACCTCACAAAGTCCACCTAATGCATAGACTTTTAGGCTTTTGCTATCTAATTTTTGCATAAAAAACCCTCCATTTAGATAATAAAAATATAATTAAGTAGAAAAG
>CAVGYR010000065.1:0-9310 GCA_963633325.1 uncultured Treponema sp. | reverse complement strand
ATATATAACATATTATGATACTAAATCTTGGATAACTGAATTTTATATTGGTGCTAATTCTACTGTAGAAACAGAAGATTGGGTAAACGATGAAAATTGGCAATTGGTTCCTGATATAGATTATGTTAATAATAAAGCTAAACCAGGTATTGGAACAGTAACATATGATACATTAGATGATAATCTTAAACAACTTATTGCAAGTAAAATCGATGTTACAAATTATCCTGATGAAGAAGATTTAACTTCTATCGATAATTGTATTAAATTTAAAGATAGAGAATCAGATTCTAATAAATTTCAATCTATAGGTTATAAAATTGTTAGAAAAAATATCGTAAAAGAAAATGATGAATTTATTAACAAACTTACATCAGATTCTATTTCTCAACATTCTCTAAATATAATCCAATATGATTTTGTTTGTGAAGATTGGATAACAATTTCTAAGGATACTATAATATTGATTACTACTGGTAATATAACGTTTAAGGAGGGCGCAAATATTGATGGAGGTAAAATTATAAATATTAGTGATGGTCTATCTATTAATTCTGGAATAAATGTAGGTGATTTAAAAATTACTCCTACTGGATTTGAAAATGATGCATACGATTATGGTACAGCAAGAATAAATTTATTTGATAGCATATTTATATCTGGAAGTGGTGAAAGAGGTAGCAGTACTATAAGTCTTTCGGATGTTGCGGTATTACAATCTAATACTGATATTTCAATTAATTCTGGTACTGTAGTTACAATAAAAGCTAGAGGTGATGACGATAATAATTCTGTAATTTTAGACCTTAATAACGGTAATCTTAAATTTAAAATATCAGATGGTAAAAATAATAACGAAGGTAATCTAGATTACAATCGAGCTGCATTACTTGGAATTATAGATGACGCAGCCATTACAGAAGTAGAAGGCAAAATGATTTATGATTCTAATTATAAAATGTATAAAATGTATAATGGAGTTAAATGGGTAAAACTTGATGGAACTGATTTACCTGAACTTTCTACTAAAAATAAAACAAATACAAGTGATAATACTGATAACGATATGGAATGATGGAAACTCAATTAATAAATATATTTGATACTATAATTGGTAGTTTTGATTATAGTTTTTGTATAGTCGCAAATGTTCTTACATATTTGGTTATACGATTAATCAATAATATAATTAAAAAAGATGTTAGTAAATTAATCAAACGAATGATATTATTAATATCTATATTAGTAATATCAGTAGTGTATTATTTTTGTGACGTAAATATACGTATTATTGTAAATAGTGCAATACTTGCTCCAGTTAGTTGGTCTTGGATTATTAAACCAATATTTAATAAATTTGGACTTGATTATAAACAAATAGATAACAATTTAAATTAAAATATTATGGTAAAAGATAATGATATTATCAGAGCATTGGACGCTTTGCAGATAAGTAATAAGTATAAGAACACATTTCTTGAGTTATTTAAATCTATAAGCAATAAAAGTGGTGGTGGAAGTGATACAGATGAAGATACAGATATTATAAATAATTATGCTTATGGTGTTAGATGGTCAGATATTTATAATCCAGAAGTTGTAGATGAGAATTATAAATGTGATAGAATTGGTAATATGGATTTGCATGTAACATTACCTATTCAATCTAAACTTAGTTTATGTATTCATCAAGGTCAAAAAATAATTTATTATTGTGATCCTAATGATGGTAGATTTATAGCTGATGAAAATCTTAAAACTATAGAAACATATGATAGAATAGAATTGACTGATGATAATCGTTGTATAGTCATAAATCATGATAATGCAAGATTTAGATATGCTTGGGTAAAAATATATACACAAGATGAAGAATTTATAGGTAGAGTTATTCCTATAGATAATCTTGAAGCTGAAGCTGATAAAAATAAAATTTATTGTTCTGATTTAGCTAATTCAAATCATATCGTTGTTGAAAATTATAAGTCATATTTAGAGAATGTAAAAATTGAATATGGTGCATCTATTAATGGTTATGATGGTGAATTAGGAGTAGATACCGGTGCTAAATGGTATTTGTGGGCAAAAGAATATGATAATACTCATGAGATTTGGATGTCTACTATGAAATGTGTTTCTTATGCAAGAGAAGTTCCTAGGTTTATAATTGGTAATGGTGCATCTGTAATTCTTAATGAATCTATTAAAGATAGAGATGATGCAAATAAATGGGGATGGTTAGGTACATTACCTAAATATTCTGTAGTTAATATTTGTAACTATATGAATTTTGCTAGAGGAATTAATCTTAATATTGATAGTGACAAACAACTTAATCATTATTGTGATAATATTACTTATTTTGATTTTAATAAAGCTAGTGCTACAAATCATAACGGAGTTGTGTTTGATGCAGTATCTCTCGGTAAAGGTAATTATATTACAACATATGATGATTTTGAACCTATTTCTGCAAATAAACAAGTTCAAACAGCAAATGAAAATTATAATATTGTAGATTGTAGAAGTTTTATTACTAAACCGATATGGGAAGCTCTTGTTTGGATGTATGTTGTGGAATATGCAAATTTGCAATATAAACAAGATTTTATAGAAGAGCTAGATAAGAATTATCATCATCAAGGAGGTTTAGGTGTAGAAAATTTTACATTAGCAAGTAATGATGCTACTCTAGAATTTGGTAACAATACTAATAGAAAACAAACTGGTCCATATAATTTCGATACAAATATGTGGTCGTCTGCATCAGCATATACTAAAAGAAATTTTACAGGTAACGTTGTAGCTAATAGTATTAATATAACTGCCACTGAATCTGATAATTGTATAATAGCATCGATTTCACCATATTGGTTGGCAGGAACAGTCAAAGTTACAATTCAAAATTTGAACGATAATGTGATTACTATTCATGCTGTAGGTAGAGATAATATTATAACAGAAGATGGAACTTATGATATTGATTTCGGAATAGAAGCTGATTTTGCAGAATATAGAACTTATATTAAAATTCAAAATAAAGTAAGTGACGGCAATATTATAATTTCATTAGGTGAAGTTAAACCTACAATTATGCTTGCTAATTATGGCTCACATAATAAACTTGAAACATTTACTTATCAATACCGAGGAATTAATGATTTTGCTAATATTGGTAATGAATTTAAGCTATTTGGTTTTTATGGCTGCCAAACAAAGGATGATGAAGGATATGGAGAGATGAAACTAGATGAAAATGGAAAACCGACTTATGCTCTCCCTAAAACTTGTATGTATGAAAAATTATTATTTACAAAAGATATAATTGATTTACCTAAAGATACAGATGATATAAAAACTATATTGAAAGATAATTATCAAATCATTAGAGCAAATGGTGCAACAGATTATAATTTATCTGGACGAACATTAACTGTAGATTCTAATGGAGATATTATATTTACTACGGATTATGAAAACAATAAATTAAAAGGTACTGGTTGTCATAGGACTAATACGTTTGGCGACCAAGATATATATCCTATTGCGTTGTCTCCTATTCCATCAGGTTTAATTATATCTACAAGAGAGTATGCTTCTACATATCCACTTTCTATGAGAACTGTTACTCTTTATGTAGATGACTCTAAAAATAAATAATACATTGATTATTTAAGAATTATTTTATTCAATATAATTCGTTCTGTTAAATTATTATATGATAGCTGATTAATTAATCATCAGTGAATATACGATGACTTTGTGTTCGCACACAATCACTAAATACGGCATTTGTGAATATGAAAGTTATGTCTATATTTGCTATATAAATAATGAAGTATATTAATTAATTTAAATATCATACTGATGATTAAAATATAAATTAGCCGCCCCGTAGAAGAGTTAAACAATAATATTTAATGCACCAAACTTAATTGTCATTCTTCTAATGGAGCGGCTATTTATTTTGTAAATATAAATATAAATCAAATAATAATATGGCAAGTATCGCACAAGTAGTTAGTGAAATTGCTCATTCTTTTAGTCAACCTAATAATAAGGCACTTAGAGAAAATATTAAAAGTATAATTATTCATACCAGAAATGAAATAATTAGACATAGCTATGAGCAACATGGATATGTAGATAAAGGTTTGGTTCAACGTTATAAAGTTTCTCTTATAAACGTAAATGATGGAGAAATTGAACTTCCTAAAGAATGTGAAGGAATGATTCAAAAAATTAAAAGAACTACCCAACAAGTTCCTAAACCAGTTAGACTTACAAATAATTTACCATTCGATAGAGTTAGTTCTGTTGGTTATAAATATAATAGATCATTTCCTTATATAAAAGAAACTTCTGCTCAATTTAGAGATAAAGTTCCTGGATTGTGTGGTACTGTTTCTTATGATTATATTAATGGTTTTATTTATTTATTTCCAACATATAAAGATATAAATATAGATAAAATTGTAATAGAAAGTGCTTTTGAACATCCCACTCCAATTCAAGTAGATAATAATGAAACTGATGAATTTACTGCTTTAATGGATGATAATGAATGGGTTATATCAGAAGATATGCTTGGTCAAATTAAAGATATAATATATAAACGGGATTTACTTAATCAACATCGTGAAACAGATGAAGTTCCGAATTTAATTAAATATAAATAATTATGTCAATAAAACAAAAACCTATAGGTATAAGAGAATATTATCAAAATGCTAGAAATACATATATATTAGAAAAAGAAAAAGCATTATTGAATATAGATTCTCTTACTAATTCATGTAATGATAAGCGTAATCAGTTAATTAATGCTATACATGAATTTAATATTCCTCTTGTAGATTATCCTGAATTTCAATATAATAAATATATTAATGGCAGACTTAAATCTGTTGCTGAATTATTATATAAAGAAAAAACAGAGGATATAAATCTAAAAGCTCTTAGATTTACTCTTTTAACTTATGCTACTAATCAAGAAGAAATTTATAAATTAACAAAAAGAGTTCAAGTCTTAAATAAAATATTAGATATTTCGTATAAAGATTATGTTTCTATTCTTAAAACATTCTATACTCAAGTTCAAAAAGAACTTATCATTAATGGTAATGGTTATATTTTTGAAGGACGTATGGGTTGGATTTGTTATAATAGAATAGTTAATACCGGATTTGGAAAAAAAGTTATAGATTGGGCTGCTACTAGAAAAAAGAAAGAAGAAATAATTAATGCTGGAGGAAAACTTTGGAATAAAGAAGAAGCTGAATGGTGCGAAAAGAATGGTATAGAATATGACGGCGAAGATTATAGAGTATATTTAAAAAGAGATTGTACTTATGAAATATCATTACTTAATTGTACATTAAAGAATTGCAACCATTCTAGAATTAAATCTGCCGATTATAGAGAAGTATCATTAAGAGGTAAAAGCAATGATGAAATAAGAGAATTATGTAATAATGATATTAATAAAATTTGTAGTCTAGGTTTAGATATTGGTACCAAACTTTATATATGTCTTGCTGCAAATAAAATTTTATATACTAAATTTATTAGAAATGAAAATCAAACATCAGTGTACTTTAGGAAGATTAATAGGAAAAATTGATAATGACTTTAATATAAGCGAAAGTGATTGGATTCCTCGTGTTGCCGCTTGGACTATAGATGCTCTTAGTCAATTACGTTGTCTTCCTATGGAAAGAAAGAAACGTCAATTAGATGTTGACGATAATAGAATTGCAATATTTCCTTGTGAACTTAATGCAAAAGAAATTAGAATTTGGGACAATAATGGATGTGAAATTACACCTTATACAGGTAAATTATCTTGTTGTAATTCAGGATTTGAAGATATTAATGTAGATTCAAATTCTGAAATTGCTGTTATAGACGATAGCAATAAAAGTGGTGTAAATTTTATGAAAGTAATTAGTGTTAGTAATACTACTTGCAAACATTTTATTATTGATTGTAATCAAATAATTCTAAATTTCGATACCGATAAAATTACAGTTGAAAGTTATGAAGTAGCTACATATTATGATGATTATTATGATTGTAATTGTCCTTATATTTATGATAATGGATATTTGCTTGAAGCATTATCATGGTATGTATTATATAAATATCTAAGTAGAGGAAGTAAACATCCAGTATATTCACTTACTGTAGCAAATCAAGTTGTAAATCCATTTTATCAATGGAATACAATTAAAGATAAGGCTAAAGCTAGTGTTGCTAAAGATTTATCAAATGACGATAGTGGTTGGAGAAATTTCTTTTACAATAGTACATTTGACCCTAGGAGGAGTTAATTATGAATATTACACCAAAATTAAATTTAAATAGAAACTATAAAGATGTAGTTAGTGGTAGTGTAGTAGCCGCTAAAAACATGATTATAGATGATACTGGCAGTTATTATACTAACGAATGGGGATTTAAATCAGCATTTGAATGTCCTAATGATGCCGAATATATTTGTGGCGTTATTCCTACAAATAAAGAATTAATAATATTTACTTATTGCACTAATGATAAAAAATCTAGAATTTATAGATATAAAAACAATATTGCAATAGAAGTAAATAATGGTTGGGAATATTCAGGTGGTAAAATTACTGGTTCTTATACCTACAATTATAAAGAAGAGTTAATCATTGCTGTAGGAGAATATGATGCTGTAGATACATATGGAAATAATATTCAAGTTCCATATAAATGCTGGAATTTAGATAATGCTATAACAAGTAATCATAATCAAGAAGAAGAAATAGGAACAGTTTCTGCTTCATTTGATTTTACTAGTGGTAATCTTGTATGTGGTGTTTATACTATATTTATTAGATTTGCAGTTAATAAATACGATTATACAAAATGGTTTCAATTAACTTCTGATATTATAGTTACACAACTTAGTAAAAAAGAAGCACCTATACATACATATATGTATAATGATAGTAAGGTCACATTGCCTACAACTAAAGACGAAAAAGATATATTTGAAAACTTTTTAGTAAATTTAAATACTATTTCAGATAAAGGTATATGTATAACTATAGAAGGATTAAATGATTCTAAATTTGATAATTTTCAAATAGGTTATATAATTAAACATGATGAAGAAGTTTTAGGACGTATTCAAGGAAAATATGCTATAAATAATAATTCGATATTATTGACTAATAATGATTATATTGAAGAAGAAAGTGTTGATGAATTTATTAAAAATCCAAATCAATTATATAATGTAAAAACTATTACTAATTATAATAACAGAATATATTTAAGTAACTACGAAGAATACATTAATGAAAAAATTAATCCTGTAACCGAAATAGGTTATGATACTAAATCTCCAGAAGAAGCTGAAGTAAATTTAATCATAAATAAAGTTATAGGACAAATAAATTTAAATTATTTTACTATAGATAATTGTCATTCATCTTTTGAAATCACAGATGTTACTTATACCGATAAAAAATATATAATAAATAATCCAAAAGCATTTTTAAAAAATTATATTATCGATATAGGAAAAGCATACATAGTAGATAATAATTTTCATGATACAAATACAAGTACAAAATTATATAATATAACGCTTCCGAATGGATCGACATATAGTTTATTAAGAGTTGAATATCTTCTTGTATTTATGGATGCTCAAGCGGATGATTCTAGAAGATATTGTTTTATAAATGCTACAGATGATGATTCTGTATTTGAAAACGCTATAGATAGTATTTATGTAGATACAAATGGAGTTATACATTTTATAACCAAATGGTCTAATGATTATGAAGGTCATTCTACAGGAGTACATGACTTTACTAGCGATAATTTACTAACTGATACTAAAATATGTTTTTATGGTTATACAGATAACTATAACGAATATGTATTCAATGTAGAAGGTTGGACTACTGGAGTAATGACAAATCCTAATACAGAATATTATCGTTTTCCTAAATCAGGTTATAGATTAAGTGCTTCGACTTCTTTTGATAACAGTAGTTATAGTTATACAAAAAATATAAATGATGCAAATAAAAGTTTGATTCCATATCAACGATATAATTTATTTATACATTATATTAGAAAAGATGGTTCTTTTACAAATGGATTTAACATCGGTGTACTTCAATGTAATGGTAATATGGATAAAATTATATTTCCTTCTATTACTATACAAGAAATACCTGATAAGTTTATTGGGTACTTTATTTCATATGAAGATGTTGAATATAATATAACTCCCACTCATGTAATCGAATCTACTAATACAAGTCAAGGAATTGATATTGCTGTAACTAATAGTCCATTTATATATGAAAATGAATCTATAAATGGAGATTCTATACTTTATGATAATATAGATTATAATGATAAAGAAAATATTAATTATAAATATTATGTTAGAAATTCACTAAGTACACCTAATATTAAACTATATTCTTTAAAAGCAAATATATTAAATCATTATAATGTTTATGTAAGTAATTCTATAGGTAATCAATATACAAAACGAGTTAAAACGTTATATAGACTTAGTAAAAATTATTATATTCCTTCTACAATAAAAGACACAGATTACTTACCTAATTTTTATAATAGAGAAAAAATAATATCCTATGTAAAAGAAGAAAATACAGATGAACTAGGTAATTTTATATTTAATCCTACAAGTACAGCAGTTGTTGATAAAATTGGTAATGAAACAAAATATAATATTATAGTTTGTAATGAATTTATTCACGCTATAAAACCTTTAGCTGCATATAGTATTAAACAAGATTATAATAAAGGTGCTGTAAGTTTAATTACTTCTTCAGGTACATCATTAGGTGTGTTTTATAATTCAATTATAAGTCCAGATAAACTTCATGATTTTCTTGAAATAAAATCTGCTTATAGTGCTAAACCAAGTAAAAGTTTTACTAATTATTCTGAAGATTATACTGATAAATTTAATAAGACTGTAAAACGTAGTAATGTAGTTTCTGATGAAAGTCTTGAAAATGGATTTAGATTGTTTGAAAATGAAGAATATAAAATTATAAAAGAAAATAAAGGTAATATTACAAATATTGTAGGTATCGGTTTATACTTATTAGTGCATACTGAATTTAGTCTTTTTGTATTTGATAGAAGTCCAAAACTTACAACAAGCAGTCAATTACAAATTCCTGATACTTTCGATATAGATTATCAAGAAGTTCTTCCGTCTAATGAAGGATTTGGTGGATTAGCAAATAAAGAAGAATCTATAATAAGTAAAAATGGATATATT
>CAVGYR010000064.1:0-9312 GCA_963633325.1 uncultured Treponema sp. | reverse complement strand
ATGATATTTTTAATAAAGTAGTTGAAATCTATTCAAATGTAATAAACAAAAAAATATCAAGTGAAGAAGGAAATTCATTAATTCAAGAACTTAATTTAGATATTAGAGACGGATTCAAAAATAATGATAGCGTATATCAAAAGGAGGAGTTTTAATGAAAAAAGTTGAATTATTAGCTCCTGCCGGAGACTTAGAAAAATTAAAGATTGCGATTATGTACGGCGCTAATGCGGTATTTATTGGTGGACAAAAATTTTCTTTAAGATCCCGCGCTAGCAATTTTACAATAAATGATATTAAAGAAGCTTGCGAATTTGCCCATGCCCATAATGCATGTGTACACGTTACTTGTAACATTTTACCTCATGTAATTGATACCGAAGGCCTTAAAGATTATTTAAAAGAATTAGAAGAAGCTGGTGTCGACGCCATCATTTGTGCATCACCGTTAATTATAACTGAAGTTTTAAAAACAAAGATGGAGTGCCATGTTTCAACGCAAGAATCAACATTAAATTCTAGTATGGTTAAATTTTGGAAAAATTTAGGTGTAAAAAGAGTTGTTTTAGGTAGAGAGTTAAGTGTTGAATCTATTAAAGAAATTAAAGATAATACTGATGTAGATATTGAAGCTTTCATTCACGGCGGTATGTGCGTTTCTTATAGTGGAAGATGTATGTTATCAAATAACATGACAAATAGAGATGCAAATAGAGGCGGATGTGCTCACTCTTGTAGATGGAATTATGATTTATTTGTAGATAATCAAAAGATTAATCAAGATGACTATTTTGCAATGTCTAGTAAGGACTTATGTGCCCTACCGCTACTTAAAGAATATCTAGAGACAGGTATAGATTCATTTAAAATTGAAGGAAGAATGAAGTCACTACACTATATTGCGACTATCGTAAAATCATATAGACAAGCTATCGATGAATATTATGAAACAGGAGATATTAAAAATATCGACACCTATTTATCACAAATTGAAAAAGCTGAAAATAGAGAAACTTCAATTGGCTTTTTAAAAGGTGATACAACTGTTAAAGAACAATTATATGATTTATTTAGTGATAGAGCTGATCAAAGATTCTGTGGTATCGTTTTAGATTATAATAATGAAACACATTTAGCTAAGATTGATGTAAGAAACTATTTCGATAAATCCATGAAGTTTGAACTATTTAGGCCTAAAAAAGCTGATTACATTTTTAAAATTGAACAACTTTATAATGATAAATTTGAAGAAATTGAAGTCGCAAACCATCCACGTGATATTGTTTATATCAAGATTGATGAACCTTGCGAAAAATATGACATGATAAGGATTAAAGATGAAGATTAAAGACATAGAAATAGAGGTTGTGCCTGTTTACAAACCTACAAATAAAAATATTTATTTCAGATATGGTGAAAATAAACTCATTATTAATATAAATAACAAATATGATTATTATCATATTGAAGAATTTGTAAGAAAAAATCAAGATCTAATATATAAATTTTTGCGTTCTTCAATGAAAAAAGAAAGAGAACACGAAGAAAACAAAAATTCAATCCATTTTTTTGGTAAACTTTATAACATAAAAATAGTTGATTCAGAAAATGAAGCTGTTGAAATAAAAGATGATGATTTTATTTTATATACACGTAATTTAGATGAAGTACATCTAGCTAATATGACTTATTATTTTTATTTAAAACAATTATCTGCATATATCGATTCTATATTAGAAAAAGCTTATTTAGACTTTGCGAATGAACCAAAGTTATATAAACATAATAGTAAACCTACTATATCTTATAAATATGTACGTACATATTATGGCAAATGTTATATGAAAGATAACCATATTTCACTTAATTTAATGCTAGCAAAGTATGATAAAGTGCACATTAAAAATGTCTTATATCATGAGTTTACGCATTTTTCAGTAGCTGATCACAGTGAAAGATTTTATAGTTTATTTAATAAAAAATTTCCTTATGCGAAAGAAGTTCAAAGCGAAATGAAAAAAATTAAGTATCAAGACCGTTTTTAAGTCTTTAATTATAATAAAAACTGTTGTATAATAATTAAGTATGTTTAGGAGGAATTCTATTATGGCAACAAAATATCAACTAACACAAAAAGAATATGATGACTATCAACAACAATTAACAGAAGTTAATCATGAAATAGATGAAAACGTTAAAGCGATAAAAGAAGCTAAGGAACAAGGAGACTTATCAGAAAATGCTGATTATAGTTCCGCAAAAGAAAAAGAAACAATTTTAGCTCAAAAGAAAGAAAACATTCTTAACATTTTAAAGAACTGCGAAGTTATCGTTGTTGAGGATTCTGATTTTGTAAGCATTGGTAAAAAAGTTACTATTCGTTATAACGGTGGAAATGGTGATGTAGAAGAAGAATTCTTAATTTCATCTTCAATTGCATCAGACATTTTAATCAATAAGTTATCTACTGATTCTCCAATCGGAAAAGCAATTGTAGGTCGTAAAAAGGGTGAAACAGTTCACGTTCAAACACCTGTAGGAATGCTTGCTGTTAAAATCATTAATGTAGCAAACGAGGAAAAATAAGAGTAGAATTTCTACTCTTTTTTTGAAATTTTATGATTGAAAATATTTTAAAATATAAAAAATGTATTCCAAATGAATACAAAAGAACTGTTTACGATATAGATTTTTTAGCGCTTTATAATTTAGGCAAAAGAGTAATATTCTTTGATATAGATAATACATTAATTTCTTACAAAGAAAAACATATCACCTCTGAAGCTACTGCTTTGATTAAGAAAGTACAAGATATGGGTTTTGAAGTTTTACTTGTTTCAAATAATAAGCCTAAACGCGTCAAAATAATTATGAATGATACTAATCTAAATGGTCAAGCGTATTCGTTAAAGCCTTTAAAAAGTGCTTTTAGACGTGCTCGAAGAAAGTTGTCAAAAAAGTATTCATGGGACCAAATTATAGAAGTCGGAGATCAACTTTTAACTGATGTTTATGGCTCAAGAGGCCTTAATGTCTATACAATTTTAGTTAAACCAATAGATCACAAAACAGAAGTATGGACTACTAGATTTAATCGTAAAATCGAAAAGAAAATGATTAAAAAAATCGCTAAAAAGGACCCTAAAAGTTATAACGATATAATATTACAATACGAAAGGGATAAAAATGAACAAAATAATTTGTAATGGATGTGGAGCAGTTTTACAAACTGAAGATGAAACAAAAGAAGGATTCATTAAAGTAATTGATACAACTAAACCAATTTTATATTGTAAAAGATGTTTTAGACTTATGAATTATAATGAATATCCTAAAATTACAGCTACAAATGAAGATTACGTTCACGTAATTGATAATCTTTTAAAAAAGGATGGATTAATAGTACTTGTTGTAGATTTATTTGATTTTACAGGTACATTTATTCCTCAAATTTTAAATAAATTAAGAAATAAAGATGTTATTCTTGTTGCGAATAAACTTGATCTTTTACCTAGAAGTGTAAATATTTCAAATATTGTAACTTGGTTAAGCCAAATGGTAGATAGATATTTCTTCAAGGCTCTTGCAATTCACGTTGTATCAAGTAAAACTGGTTACTATATTGATGAATTAATGAATACAATTGATTTAGCACGTAATGGAAAAGATGTTTACTTTATGGGATGTGCAAACGTTGGTAAATCTAGTTTAATTAATATGTTAATTAAGAGATTCTCGTCTCGCAAAAAAGATATGATTGCGACTAGCCCAATTCCAGGTACTACATTAAAAGAAATTAACATTCCATTCTTTATCGATAATAAGTCATTTATTGACACACCAGGATTAATTAATTTAAATAATGCATTCTCAACACTTTCTGAACAAAGTTATGACTTACTTGTACCTAAGAAAGAAATAAAGCCTGTAAGTTATCAAATTGAAGTAGGAAATTGTGTTTTACTAGGCGCTATCTTTGTAGCTAGTTTGAAAGAAGCAGACGGATTTGTTACATTTACTTCATATGTAGCTGAAAATGTGAGTATACACAGAAGAAAAGATAAAGATTTGATGGAATTTATTACGCGTCACAAAGGCGAAATTTTAGTTCCACCTGCACAAAATGATAATACTGAACTAACTTATGAAAAAAGAATACTAAAGATAGGTGCTAAGAAACAAGATTTAGTCATCTCAGGACTTGGATTCATTACTATAAATAAACCTTGTACAATTGAAATAACTTATCTTAAAGGATTGGATGTGTTCTTAAGAAATGCAATTTTCGGATCAAAAAATTAATGAGATTAAAACTATTGTAGAGACTAAATATAAAACAAAATACCCTGATCACTACTCAAGATTCATTCATATGCTAGGTGTTGCAAAAATGTGTGAATATTTAGCAGGTATTTATAATATCGATAAAAGTAGGGCTATAATTTGTGGTCTAGTACACGACTATTATAAATTTGAGGATGAAGAAGAAATGAAGACTCTAATTGATCCTCGAGATGTTAAAGAGTGTGAAGAATACCCTGTTTTATATCATTCTTACGCATCTAGTGAAGCTTTATCAAAAGTATTTAATATTAATGATGAAGAGATGAAACGCGCTATTAGAGGCCATGTTTTCGGGCATACTAATATGACACGCTTAGAAGAAATAGTATTAATTAGTGATTATACTGAAGAAAATAGAAAATATGCGGATTGTATTAAATGTAGAAATATTTTACTTAATGGAAAGTTAGATGAAGCTATTTATGAATCTACTATTTGTACGATAAACCATTTAAAAAGAGAAAATAAAAAAGTACATCCTATGCAATACGAAGTATTAAAAGAATATGAAAGGAAAATTATTATGAATAAAATTGAAACAATTTATAAAGGATTAAAGAAAGTAAATCCTCATGATTTAGTTTGTTATGACACAAACGAACAATCACCATTTTTTAAGTTTGTATTAATTGCTAGCGTTGATTCTGAACGCCAAGCTAACGTTAGTGCACAATATATTAAAGAAGAATTATTAAGTGATGGATATAGCGTAAAAGCTACTGAAGGCGAAAATACTGGTTGGGTATTAATTGACGGAGTTGATTGCTTAATCCATGTTATGACTGATTCTGAAAGAGAAAGAATTGATCTTGATAAATTATTTATCAACTACAAAACAATTGATCTAACTGATGTTTTAAAGGATAGCGAATAATGCTATCTTTTTTTTATTGCATGAAAGTGTGGTATAATAATCTTGGTGATTTATGTGAGAGGATTATATATTCATATTCCTTTTTGCAATAAGA
Source organism: uncultured Treponema sp. (assembly GCA_963633325.1). Lineage (GTDB taxonomy): Bacteria > Bacillota_I > Bacilli_A > Acholeplasmatales > Anaeroplasmataceae > JAEELC01. The sequence goes on along the minus strand of CAVGYR010000064.1, from coordinate 4,000 downwards.
TATGTGCTTATTGCGATTTCAGGAAAACAGTAAGTAAAAACCTAAATATAATTGAAAAATATATTGATTCACTTAATGAAGAGATTTTAAGTTACAAGGATAAATATAGTGATGTCTCAACTATTTATATAGGAGGAGGGACACCAAATTATTTACCTATTAATTTGCTTACAAAACTTTTTGATACAATCGATATATTTAAAGAGAATTTAAACATAGTTGAATATAGTATTGAAATAAATCCTGATTTACTCACATTAGATCAAGCAAAGCTTTTTAAGAAACATAATATAAATCGCATAAGTATTGGCGCGGAATCTTTTAATGATGATATTTTATTAAAACTAGGAAGAACTCATAAGAGAGAAACTATTTTTAATGCAGTTAAATTGTTAAAAAGTGAAGGTCTAAATAATATAAATATTGATTTAATATTTGCTCATCCTTATGACAATTTAAATCTTGTTAAAGAGAATTTAGAAAATTTTTATAAATTAGATGTTCCTCATATTTCTTATTATTCAATGATTTTAGAAGAGAATACAATATTTTCATATATGTATAAACATAATCAAATCAGTTTAATTGATGAAGATTTGTCAGCTGATATGTATGAATATATTATTTTTGATTTAGAAAAACATGGATATAATCAATATGAAATATCTAATTATGCAAGAAAAGGCTTTGAATCTAAACATAATATGATATATTGGCGCGATTTAGAATACATAGGTTGTGGACTTAATGCTAGCGGATATCTAGATAAAGTCAGGTATACAAACAGTTCTAAATTTGATAAATATTATATTAGGGAAAAGGAAATAGAAAAAATAGACGATTTGACTAATAGAAATGAATTTATGATGTTAGGCTTAAGAATGAATTGTGGAGTCTCAAAAAGCGAGTTTTTAGCGCGTTTTGGCGCATCTCTTGATAAATACTATGATTTATCAAAGTATGTAAAAGAAGGCCTAATAGAAGAAAATGAGAACTATATAAGATTAACTCATAAAGGCATGATGTTAGGTGACTTAGTATTCATGGAGTTTGTATGAAAAAGATAAAAGAAAAAGAAGTTATTTTTTATGAAATTCAAGACTTTAAATTTTATCTTGAAAGCGAAAAAAATCTAAGTGTTAATACTATTAAGGCCTACATTTCGGATCTTGAACAATACGCTTTATACCTTAATAAATATTGTGAAATTGACGATTTAAATCAAATTGAAGAAGTTCATATTGTTAAATATTTACAAAATCTTAAGAAAAACAAGATTAGTAAAACTAGCCAAGCTAGAAAATTAATCGCAATAAAAGAGTTTCACAAATATTTAAAGAAAGAAGATATCACTGATATTGATGTCTCTAAACAAGTAGATAGTGTTAAAAAAGATAAGAAATTACCTACTGTTTTATCTATTGAAGAAGTTAATAGAATGATTGAATCTATTGATACAAATGATCCTACAGACATAAGAAACAGAGCTTTAATTGAAGTTCTTTATGGCTCAGGTCTTAGAGTAAGCGAAGCTTGTTTGCTTAAAGTCGGGGACTTGCATATCAATAATAAATACATTTCTATTGTCGGAAAAGGCAATAAAGAACGTATTGTACCTATTGGTGAAAGTGGAATTGATGCGTTGAGAAAGTATATATCTACAGCTAGACCTACTTTCATGAAAACAGGATTTAGCGATTATGTCTTTTTATCTTACCTAGGTAAACCATTATCTAGACAAAGTGTATTCAAATTTATTAAAAAATTGGCTTTAGATAATAACATAGATAAAGAGATTTCGCCTCATACCTTGAGGCATTCATTTGCGACTCACTTACTGGATAATGGCGTTGATTTAAGATATATTCAAGAAATGTTAGGACATGAGGATATCTCGACAACTCAGATTTATACTCATACAAATCGTTTGAAATTAAAAGAATTAGTTGAAAGTGTTCATCCACTTGCAAATAAGGAGGAAAAATAGATGAAAAAATTTAAAAGAATATTTGCAATCGTAATTGATAGTGTTGGTTGCGGTACTTGTAAGGATTCTAATGAATTCTTCAATGCAGGACACACAGATGAAGGCGCAAACACAATAGGTCATATTGCAAGCGCTTGTTATGGTTTAAAACTTCCTACACTTGAGAAGATGGGTTATGGAATGTTAACACCAATTGAAGGATTATCTGCAACTTGTGTTAAAGGTGCACATGGTAAAATGCAAGAAATTTCAAGAGGTAAAGATACTTTAACAGGACATCTTGAAATCATGGGATTAAATGTTAAAGAACCATTTAAAACATTCACTGATACAGGCTTCCCTAAGGAATTAATTGATGAACTTGAGAAACAAACAGGACATAAAGTCATTGGTAATTATGCAGCTTCAGGAACTCAAATTCTTGTGGATTTAGGTGAAGAACAAATGAGAGATAACTCAATGATTGTTTATACATCAAGTGATTCAGTGCTTCAAATTGCGGCTCACGAAGAGACTTTTGGCCTTGAAGAGTTATATAGATGTTGTCATATTGCCCGTGAATTATGCATGAAACCAGAGTGGAAAGTTGGTAGAATTATTGCGCGTCCTTTCGTAGGAACAAATAAAACTAACTTTGTAAGAACTCCAAATAGACACGATTATGCAGTTTCACCTTTCGCACCTACAATTTTAGATAAGCTTAAGGATGCAAAATATGAAGTGATTGGTCTAGGTAAAATTTCTGATATTTATAATGGTTGTGGTATCACTGAATCAATTAGACAAGTTTCTAATAATGATGGTATGAACCATATGATTTCTATTGCTAAAGATAGAGATTTCACAGGCTTATGTTACTTAAATTTAGTTGATTTTGATGCATTATATGGTCATAGAAGAAATGCAAAAGGATACGGCGAAGCTATGGAAGAATTTGATTCTCAATTAAACGAATTATTAAATTCTTTAACTGAAGATGATTTAGTAATGATCACAGCTGACCACGGAAACGATCCTACTTGGTATGGTACTGACCATACAAGAGAATATGTTCCTGTACTTGCTTGGCACAAAAATATTGGTGTTCATGACCTTGGTATAAGAAAATCTTTTGCGGATTTTGGTAATACTGTAGCTGAAAATTTCGGTGTTGAACCAAGTGAATGGGGAACATCATTCCTTAAAGATTTAGATTAATTTAGAAGAGCTCGTAGAAATACGGGCTTTTAAATTTTTCAAATTTAATATAGTTTTAAATACTAGTTTAATTAATGATTTATATAAGTAATAATGATATTTTGTTTTAGATAAGAAATGAAAATATTTAAAACAGTCTAAACAAAATAAGAATATTGTGACGAATATTACCTGTTGTTAATGATGATCTTAAAAGCTTTACAATCCCTAAAATTAAGGTTCGTTTTAAATGTTAAATTTCTAGTAATTTGCCTCTAGTAACATTATTTAATTTACCGTAATAACTAATAAAAAATTTGTAGAATAATATAATCTATACCACTTAAAAGAGAAGATTCAGAAGCTGTTGTTATTTATGTCTCTTTATATTCTAACAAGTTTAAAGCACAAAATAGATGTTTAAAGAATAAAAAAATACAAGTTAGAATTCATTCGAAAGTTTAATAGAACCTTCAAATAATTTATTAAATACGTCATTATTGATAACATTAAGTTCCCAATAATAAACGTATTTGTAAGCTAAATTTACACACTATGAAAGAGTTTATGGTATTTGTCTATGTCTAATTACATATTGATTTAAATGATATAATATCAAAATTTTAAAGTTAAAATCATTAATAAATATAACGGATTTTTAGTAAATAAATAAAATAACATCATGCCACCTAAGGCGATTAATTATTTCAAAACATAAGTAGTTTTAAATACTAGTTTTATTTGTTGTATCAATAAGTTGTATTGATATTTTAATTTAGATTACTAATCAAAATCTTATATGTGTTTTTAAGCGATCGAGAATAAAATCAGTGTATT
>CAVGYR010000063.1:4370-9452 GCA_963633325.1 uncultured Treponema sp. | reverse complement strand
AATTAATATCATTGTAAAGATATTTACAAAATAATTATTATGATAGATTTTAAGTGAATCATCTCGCCCTAATATATCAAGTCCGGCATTATTAAATGATGAAATTGAATGGAATATCGCAATACCAATAGATTCACCAAAACTAAAATTTATTTCTTTTGAGAAATAGAATACAAAAGTGAAAATAATCGAACTAATTAATTGAATAAGCAGTGTTATTTTAACAATTCTTACAATCAATTTTTCTAAATCTTTTAGTGAGCCTTGGTTTAATTGTTCACGCATCAAAAATGATTCAGAAATACCTAATTTAATCTTAAACACAACGAGGAAAAAAATAGTAAGCGTTAAGAAAGATAATCCACCAATTTCCATCAAAACCGCAATAACAATTTTTCCAAAGAGCGAAAATGTTTCGCCTAAATTAGGTATTGTAGTAAGGCCTGTTACGCAGACACTTGTAACAGTTGTAAAAAATGCATTTACAAATCCAACACTCACTCTACTTTTAGCACTTATCGGTAAAGATAATAAGATTGTACCAACTACAATGACTGAGAAAAAGCTTAAGATAATTAATAAATATGGTGGAACTTTATTTTTTAATTTCATAAATTTAGAAAGAAATATTTATAGCATTAAATACTTCTTTTATACTCCTATATTTCTTCGCAAAAACTTCATTAATGATAAAATCAATAAATCTTTCATCAGTTTCATTATTTATATTAGTGAATATTATAAGAATATTTCTAAGTTTTTTAGTAATATATGTTAAATAATCTTCTTCAGTTTTTGAATCGGCACTTGCAAGGAAAGAGATAAATAGATCTAAATCTTTTTTATATAATAAATAAGTTCTATCAATAAATTCTTTTAATAATTGAGAATCCATATTTTCTTCTTTTAAATCTTCCCAAGTTAAATTTGTATGATTGTATTCGTTGTAAATATCCACAACATCTTTTTCAACTGTTAATAACTTGATGAAATTAATTTCAGAATCTGGTGTATTTAAATTAGATACAGATAAATACATTAACATTAATTGTAACATAATATCTAAACTAACTAATACATCGTGTGTCTTATCTTCGTTCTTTGTTTCTTTACAAATTTTTTTAACATATTCACCAAGATCAATATATTCTCTTTGTGCTTTATTTAATAATTCTTGATTAGTCATTTTTCTTCCTCACTGAATATCCAAAACTTCCTAACTTCTCTCCTAGTGAAAAATATTCACCATGAGAATAAGTTATTAAATTTGCTTTCTTTAAATCAAATTTATTTTTTTCATCTAAATAAGCATCATCTACATTTAAATTTAATACGTCCCCGATAAACATATCGTGGCTACCAAGTTCAATAATTTGATCAACCTTACATATAATGTTTACAGGACTTTCTAAAATACCAGGCACCGGATAATCTAAAACATAATTAGGGCTAAATTTGCATTCCTCAAATTTATCATGATCCTTACCACTAACAACGCCACAATAATCGCATTGTTTTACAAGAGCTTCATTAACTAAATTTATTACAAAATAACCACTCTTTTTAATCAAATCGTAACTTAATCGACTTTTTCTAATAGAAATAGCTACCTTAGGAGGATTAGTACAAACATTAGCACACCAAGCTACCGTAAATGCATTTTTCTTATTTCCATATTCACTTGTAACAATAACTGCAGGTAGCGGATATAACATGTTTCCGCCTTTCCATGTAAGTCTAGACATAAAATCACCTATATTATTTTATAATTATTAGAATATTTTTTCAAGAAAACCTCTTAAACAGATTCTATGATGTTGTCGTTTATTTCTATTTCACCTTTATCAGATAAATTTGATATAGCTCTTGTAAATACATCATATGTCACTTTGCTTTGACTTGCATATCCTAGAAGGGTATTAAAAGTTGTAAATAAAATTTGTTTGTTCGTAGTTTTTACAAAATTTATTACTTCAAGGAATCCTTGTTCAAGTTCTTCGATATACACTTCATCAATTGACCTATTGTATTCATTTAATGAATCAAAACGTCTGAATTGAGGATTCAGTATATCTTTTTTAGTTAATATGAATTTAACGACAATAAATATTTTTTTATCATTTTTTAATTGTTTTAGTAAATTTGATGTCTCAATTTCGCTATAACCAAAATAAGTATGAACTAATTTAATAAATTCGCTTCCTTTAAATGGAGAAATTTTATTTATTATGTTTAATAATGCGTCATATGAGTTATTAGATAATTCTTTTTCTTCTTCAAATATAGAAATAACATTAGGGAAAACAGGGAATAAATGTTTAACATCAATCGTTTCTTCTTCCTTAACTTCAGTCAAATTGTCATTTGTTTCACTAATTTTAATTTCATTCTTCCCCAAGCTTTTAACGATATTGTCTATTTGCATGTTAATTTGGTTAAAATCAGGACTTAGGAATATATAGAACACTTTAAACCCTCGACGAATTAACACATTCTTAATATTAAAATAAAGATCATTTGTAGAATTAAATATATTTTTCCCATTACACAAGATAATAGCGCCTAAAGCTTTATCATTTTCATTTATTACAAGATCAATTTTAAATCTATTATCACCTAATTTAGTAGATATATTTAAATTATATGATTCAAATCTATTTTTTATATATTTTAAATAATTGTCACTTTCTTCAGTCTTTTTATTATATTCTTCTTTATATCTTGCATAATTTAAGAAGTTAACTAACATCGAAATTCCTCTATTAGTTAAAGCACTTTGTTTAATATCATCTGTCTTTATACTAGAAATAACCACAAGTCTTTCTTTAGCACGTGTGATTGCAACATTAAGTCTCTTGTAACCGCCTTCTTTAATTAGAGGGCCAAAATTAGAACTTTGTTTACCTGCTTCATTAGGGCCGAATGTGGTAGATAAAATGATGATATCTCGTTCATCACCTTGTACAGTCTCAAGGTTTTTAACAAAGAATGGTTCTTCTTTTTCTTCAGAGAAGAAAGACTCATATGCTCTATCTTTCTTTCTAACTTGTTCAATCATTTTATATATTAAATTTTCTTGGCTCATATTGAATGTTACTATACCAATAGATTTATTTTCAGTATGTCTTAATAAATAGAAAAGTGTTTCTACAACCTTTTTAGCTTCTTCTAAGTTTACACAAACATTAGGAATATAAGTGCCGTCTACATGCACATATTGTAAACCATTTTCATTGTCTTTTTCAGCTGACGGGAAGGTGAACAAATCTTTATATATTTCTTTATTTGAGAAATTGATTAAAGATTCATATTTAGATCTATAATGCCACTTAAGTGTTACATTATCGAGTAATGAATTAGCTTTATCTAATACAGATTCATATACTAAATAATTATCATCCTCATCTTCTAAGCTCGAATCAAAGAACGAAGTCGGTGCTAATTGTTCTTTATCCCCTACAACAATCATTTGATCTGCTCTATAAATTGAACCAATCGCGTTCTCTTCAGTTATTTGACTCGCTTCATCAAAAATAACTGTATCAAAATGGAATTTATCATTTGCTAGATACTGGCTTACGCTTAAAGGAGACATTATAATAACTGGCTTTAATAATTGAATTAAATGCGCAGTTTCTTTAAACACTGAACGTAAAGGCAATAATTTACGTTTCTTTTGTTGTTCCTCTCGTAAAATTGTAATTTCTAGATTATTTTGCGAGACACCTTTATTGCTAGGCCATGTGTTTGTAATGTTATCCGCAATATTTATCTTTGAGACTTCAAATAATTGGTTATTTAAAGTTTCAAAATTAGATAAGAATGTTTCAAATTTGTTTGTCGTATAAAGATCAAATTCATCATGTTTCTTTGTAAATTCAGCTAAATATAAATAATTAAATGATGATATGAATTTCTTTTTAAAATTTGATAAATCGTTATCACTAAATAACAAATTTTTAATGTTTATATCAACATTCTTTATTTCTTTCATAAATTCGATATATGAATTCATCGAGTCTGTATCAAGCAAAATTTTTTTAAATTTAACTACCAAATCAAGCAAGGAAATATCTAGTGAATCTTTACTAAAATAATTAGATATAATATTAAAATTAGGAATAAATTCTTCGTAATATTTTTTTATCCTCTTATATACATCTTGATAATTATCGTCTGATTTTAAAATAACATTAATGATATCATTCTTTTTGGCAATACCAATATTATCCATTAATTTATTAAATTCAATTAAATATTCTATTTTTTCTTTAAGTAAAGAAAAATCTGTCTTTGAATTAAAGTAATATTTTGGAAAATTTGTCTTCAAACTAGCATCTAATATACAGATTGAATTATTAATTTTGTTAAATTCTATAATTTCCTTTAAATCTCTAACTAATGAATCGTAATCAAGTTTTCCTTCAATTAGAGTTGAATTATATTTATTTAATATTTTTGAAAACCCGACAATACGTTTTAATGAATTATTATATTTAGTCAAAAGTAAATTCAAATCTTCTTCAATAGGTAGTTTGAACAAGTCATCGGTGTTATATTTTGAAGAAAAATAATCTTTATATTTTTTTGTTTTTTTATAAAGTTTCTCGGCTTTTAACAAATCCTCTTTTAACTTTTCTAGGTTAAAAAGTGTAAAATCTTGTTTTTTTAAATTGTACTTATTATCTAGAAAACTCAATAGTTCGATATAATTTTCTAATTTAAATACACTTTCAGGATGCAAAACCTCATCTAAATTAACATATTCACGGTTTATCTTATCTAAAGAGCGACTTGCATTGTTAATAGCCGTATAGAAAAGATTAGAATCCTTTTTTGTAATTCTTGTTAATAAAAATCCTTTAAATGGATGGTTTCTAGGCTCATAATTTAAATTATTTAGAGTAGTATCTAAAACACTTATTAAGTCTAGTATATTTTCATATTTATCTTTTGAAACTAATAAAATATCATCAAAAGTGAAATCAGTAAACTTTTCAAAAGATAAAGAGTCTAAAACAATATCATAAATAGTCTTACCAATTTTTGTTTTTTGATTTAATAATAAATCATATTTATTAA
>CAVGYR010000063.1:0-4358 GCA_963633325.1 uncultured Treponema sp. | reverse complement strand
GATAATAATCTTTTAAAATCTTTTTTCCTTGTTCAGATAAAGTTTTAGATATTTTATCTTTATTAGAAATATTCGAGTAAATATTATTTATTACATCTTTTTTGTTTGTGTTGTTATCATAAATAGGTAGTGCAAAAATATCTAATCCACACTTTTTTAAATTCTTGTAAACGATATCAAGAGCACTTTGTTTTTCACAAACGAATAATACTTTTTTATTATTACCAATAAGGCTTGAGATCATATTTGTAATAGTTTGACTTTTACCTGTTCCAGGAGGTCCTTCTAAAACAAAAGAATCACCTCTTAAAGCTTTCAAGATCGCATTAGTTTGACTTGAGTCTGATTCACATACAAGATATGGTTTTAAAGATTTATCTTCGTTTTTGTTTAATATACCATTAAGACTAAAAAGTTTTACAAGTTTAGAGTTTTTTACTACATCTTCATTGTCCTTAATGTCGTTATACATTACGATTTTTGCAAAAGAAAATATACCTAAATTTATTCTTTTTTCTAATGTTATATTTATCGGTTCTAATAAAGTAACTAAAGAATCTAAATACGAGAATAAATCATCAGCCTTTTCTGGTAAAGTGACATTATATGTTAATTTAATATATTGGATAAAATTTTGATTTATTAAAAAATCATCGTCTAAAGCCTCGATAAAATATTCATCCTTATAATTTTTAGTGATTTTAACAGGAATTAGTGCCCCTGGCGCAAAATATTCTTCGTTATTTTCTTTATATTTAAAAAGTCCAAAACACATGTATAAGGCCTCAACACCATTTTCTTCTTTATATAGTTTAGCCTTTCTTTTCATTAAGTTAAGTGCATGTGTTGAAACAGAGTAAAGACTTAATGGGTATAAATAATCAATATTGTGTTTAGCTTTAAATCTTTCTTTAATTATCCTTATTTCATCAAAATCATATTTATCTTTTCGCTCTATCATCAATCCTTGAGCATTTGTAACAGTTTCTTTTACATTATAAGGATCATTATCTTCTTCGTCTAAAATAAGAGAAGTAGTGATTGTTTCATCTAGATTTTCGAACAGTTTAGCAATTTGAAATTTTTTTCCTTCTTTTAAATCTTCAAACAAATCATAAAAATCATCATAATAAAATTCTACAGTTGAAGATAATCTATCTTTAAAATTGATTAATTGATTTCTTTTACCTATATCTAATAATTTCTTTTCAATGTTCTTTATATAAGATTCATTCATACTATCTCCTAAACGATTCAAATTTTGCATTACATACTTTTTGAAGATCTATAGGATTTAATATAACTTGATAGCCTCTTTTCCCAGCAGATACTATAATCTTATCTAAATCTTTAGCACTAGATTCAATCAAAGTCTTATATAATTTTTTCATACCTATAGGGCTTGTGCCACCTCTTACATACCCACCTGTTACGCTCTCTATTTCGCTAACCTTAATAAGTTCAAGGCTTTTCTCGCCAACTGCCTTGCTTGCAAGCTTAAGATCTACTTCGTCTTCAACATTAATAACTAATACATAATAATGTTTAGTATTTGAAACACATACAAGTGTTTTATAAACATATTTAGGATCTTCACCGATACTTTGTGCAACGTGAATTCCATCCAAATTATTTAAATCTACTTCATAAGTTTTATATTCATAATTTATTTTCTTTTGATCTAAAATACGCATTACGTTTGTTTTTTCTTTATCATTCTTCATTTTTTAAATCCTCGATTTCTTCTCGACTTAACTCTCTGTAATCACCTAAATTTAAACTAGAATCTAATTTAAGATTTTTAAATTCAACACGGCGTAAATATGTAACATGCATATCTAAAGCTTCAAACATTCTTTTAACTTGATGGAACTTCCCTTCGCTTATATTTATGTAGCATTTATCCTTATCAATTATCTCGCACGTAGCACTTTTAGTCACAAAATCGCCTAAATCTAATCCTTCAAGAAGGCGCTTATGATATTCTTCTTTAAACTCACCACTAAATTCCACATAATATTTTTTATTAACATGTTTTTTAGGTGCTAATAAGTTGTAAGCTAGTTTACCATCATTTGTTAAAATTAATAGACCTTCTGTATCTATATCAAGTCTACCAACAGGGAATACCTTCATTTTGGAGTACTCTGGTACTAAATCTAAAACTGTAGGTAGTTTAGGGTCGTAAGTAGCACTTATATAACCAGATGGTTTATTAAGCATAATATATACTAAATCACTGTATTTAACTGAATCATCAAATATTGTAATTTCGTCGTTTATTGGGTCTACCTTAGTGTCGTCATTTAAGACTACTTCACCATTTACTCTAACATAACCTTTTCTTATTATAGCCTTTACTTCTTTTCTTGATCCATAATTTAAATGTGCTAAAATCTTATCTAATCTTTCCATAAATACGTCCTTTTAATCAACAATGATTATACCAAAAAAAGAGTTATATTTAAATCATATAATGTGATTAAAAAAAGAAAAACTGTAAATAATAAACTTAGAAAAGTTTTATTTACAGTTTTTAAGCACTCCAACTGTTTCAAACCAAAATATTTAGAATATGGCTTTTAAATGGAGTAATTTTTTTATGAAAATTAAAATCATTCTATTAGAAATTCTTGTTTCTATTTTTACAATTTAGGATGCAGAAACATTTCCAATAAATGAATTATTGTTATATACACTAATAGAAAGTTTGACATTTGTATCAACTTTTGATACATCTGAATTTTTAAATATGATATACATTTTACCTTCTTTAACAACAATAGCTGTATTAAATCCTGCACATAAATAAGAATAACTTAAATTGTCTGAATTATTTATAATGCCAGCCTTTACTGCAGCATTATAATCATATGCATGTGCAGTTGTTATACTTGTTTCACTAGTAATAGAATTTGAAGAAGGAGTAATTTCTAGAGTTCTTGTTGACATTGCAGTCTCAATATTAGGAACGTATATATTACCCACAGTAGCAACAATTTTATAAGTATAATCTTTTGTACCTTCTACATAGAATGAACCTTCGTTATATTTTATGCTTGCGGTAATGTTTTTGCAAGCATCACTCGTATAAACATAATTTCCACCAATTTCATTTTGATACAATTTATTTAATATCATATTTTTTACAGTATCAGGTTTTTTTATTTCATCTGAGAATGCAAACGCAAAATTTCCTGTAATAGTTCCGTAATTTTGCACATTAACAATATTAACCCAATTTTTAGTTACTTCTTCTGTTGGTTCTGATCCATTAATTTTAAATTCATTTAAATATGAATTTGCACAAATAACACCTGCATTTTGACCACCTGTGACTGTGATATCTCCATAATTGTTGCAATTATACATTTCTAGTTTTGCATGTGGTCCGTCCTCTAAACCAGCATATGCTCCTATAAAGGCAGCAGCTCTTCCTGATGACGATATACTTGCATAATTATTACAGTTTCTAAATACAACGCTTATTTGTTTCACACTGTCTGAACTATCTTGTTGAGCATAAATAGCGCCAAGAACAAAAAATCCAAAATTTGCCTGGCTTATTTTAACTTCATTGTCATTAATTACATAAGTATTAACATTTTCAAACGATGAAGAACCATTTTTGCATAATACCATAGGCAATGTTTCTATAGTGGCAACAGAATAACCTAAAATTGATATAGCATATTTTTCAGTAGAATATACTTTTAAATTTTTAATATCTGCTTTTTCTTTAGAAGTTCCAAATAAAAGGCCATTTCCTGTTAATTCATTAGAAGCTACTATTTTATAATCGTTTCCATCATACGAACCATTAAAATAGTAACCTTGATAATTTTTTGAAATTTCAATATCGCCTTTTTGTGAAAAGAATATATAATTTTCTCCTGTTTTCATTTTATCTTCCAAACAAACAAAAATATTATCAAATTCATTTGCGTTTGTAATTAAATAAGGACTGTTTTCGGTACCAATACCACCCGCAAAATCACTAGCTTTTGAAGTATCAATAACTGTAGTTTCTTTCTTTGTTGAAGTGGAATTTACTACAACATTAGCATTATCTTTTAAATTTACACCTTTACCAGGAGCTACTGCCTCAACCTTAGAACCAGTTTCAACAGTTACACTTACACTTGTACTATTAACAACGATTGTACCAACACTAGCACCACTTGTAGTAGTAATCTTAGGAGCTGCTTTAGATTCAGCCGAATCACTTGAATCTCCCGCAATAATTGAAGCCACTTGTGCAGTTGACTCAACTGTAACTTCACCAGCTTTAACTTCAAGTGTACCTTGAATTTCACTATATTCTGCATGTTTAGCTACAGCTTCAATTACAACCTTAT